>NZ_AEWE02000003.1:0-2739 GCF_000190455.2 Pseudomonas sp. TJI-51 | reverse complement strand
TTCGTGCTGGCCGGCTACACGGCAGCGATCATCACCTTGCCGGCCATCGACCACCCCCTGCAGGTGTTCGACCAGGCGGTGGCCCGCTGCACCGAGATCAGCCTGGGTATTTTCTGCGCCACGGCCAGCAGTGCCTTGCTCTGGCCGATGCGGGTCGAGCAGCAGCTTGGCGGCCAGGCGCGTCAGGCCTGGCAGAACGGTCTGCAGGCCGCCAGTGCGATGCTGGGTGGCGAGGACGATGCACGCAGGGGCTTGCTGGAGAGCCTGGGGCGCATCGTTGCCATCGACAGCCAGCGCGAGCATGCCTGGTTCGAAGGCAACCGCGGGCGTCAGCGTGCCCGTGCCATTCGGGGGCTAAGCCAGAAGCTGATGGTGCTGTTGCGTATTTCCCGGTCGGTGCGCCGACAGTGGCGGCAACTGGATGAGCAGCAGGCGGAACACCTGGCCCCCTGGTTGTCTGAAGTTCGGGCGCTGCTGGACAAGCCCGACCAGCCCAGCCTGTTGGTGCTGCGCCAGCGCGTCTGGGATGCCGCGCACGATGAGCATATAAGTTCGGTTGAGCATTACTGCCTGGCGCGCATGGCCCTGCTGCTGGATTACGCAATGGCCGCCGGCCAGGCGCTGGAGGCTGTGGAAGCGGGCACGGCGCCGAAGGATGTCGGCCAAGGCCTGGCCGTGCACCGCGATTGGTCGCTGGCCTTGCTGTTCGGTTCGCGTAGCGCACTGGCGTTTCTGGTGATGAGCGCTTTCTGGCTGGCCACCGCCTGGCCTTCGGCGCCGGGCGGCCTGGTGCTGACCTGTGTGGTCTGCAGCCTGTTCGCCAGCCGCGAGAATGGCGCCCAGATTGGCTTGAGTTTCCTGCGCGGGATCTGCCTGGCCATACCGGCAGCGTTCCTGGTCGGGCAGATTCTGCTGCCGCAATGGAGCAGCTTCGCGCTGCTTTGCCTGGGCATGGGCGTGCCGCTGTTGTTCGGCGCGCTGGGTATGGCCCACCCGCGTACCGGCGCCACTGCCACCTCTTATTGCCTGCACTTCATCGTACTGGTGTCGCCGGTGAATGCCATGCAGTTCAGCGTGGCGACCATGCTCAACAGTGCCCTGGCCATGCTGGTAGGGGTGTCGGCAGCGGTCATGGCGTTTCGCTTGTTGGTGTTCCGTCACCCGGCCTGGCTTGGGCGGCGCCTGCGTGCTGCAACCCAGAGTGACCTGGTGCGCCTGACCCGGCGTGACCTGCGCGGGGCCGATACCTGGTTCGGCGGGCGCATGGCCGACCGCCTGATGCAGTTGGCGCGGCATGCCAGCGAGTTGCCCGAGGGCGAGCGCAAGCGCTGGGACGATGGCCTGCACGGGCTGGATATCGGTGATGAACTGGTGCACCTGCGCATGTGCCTGGCGGTCGCGCAGGCGCCGTTGGGCGGCGCCGAGCGGGAGTACCTGCAGCAAGTGGAGGCGGTACTGGCCAAAGGGCCTGCCGCCGGGCGCGGGCAACAGCTGGACAGTGCCAGCGAACGGTTCATTGCTGCGTTGCACCGCCAGCCTGCGAGCGACCCGCTGCGGTTGGCCGAGGGCGCGGTGCTGCAATTGCAGAAAAGCTGGGGCAAGTGGTGCCGCTGGCAGGAGGAAGCCCATGGGGTTGCGTGAATGGGAAGTGGGCGGCGTGCTGCTCAGCCCGTTTCTGCTTTATGTGTTGCTGGCGCTGGTGCTTACCGGCCTGCTGCGCCTGCTGGTGCAGGCCACACCGTTGGCGCGCTGGATCTGGCATGAAGCGCTGTTCGATGCGGCGGTTTTCGTTTGTGTGCTGTTCCTGGTGGTACGCCTGTTGGGAGCTTTTTAAAGGAGTGTTTCGATGCGTGCGGCCGTACGTACTCTTGTAACCCTGTGTGTGGTGGCCCTGGCCGTGTTGGCCGGCTACCAATTGTGGCAGTACTACATGCTTACCCCCTGGACCCGGGATGCCCGTGTGCGCGCCGATGTGGTGGTGATTGCACCTGACGTTTCCGGCTGGGTGCGCCAGCTCAAGGTGCATGACAACCAGCAGGTCAAGGCGGGTGAGCTGTTGATGAGCATCGACCGCGAGCGTTTCCAGGCCGCGTTCGACCAGGCCAGTGCGGTGACGCAAACCCGCGCCCAGCAGTTGCGCCTGCGCGAGAGTGAAGCAGCCCGGCGTACCGCCCTGGGGCCCGGGGCGATCAGTGCCGAGCTGCGGGAGAACGCGCAGATCAATGCTGCCATCGCCCGTGGCGAGTTGCAGGAAGCCCAGGCGCAGCTGCAGGTGGCGAAAATCAACCTGGCGCGCAGTGAAGTGCGTGCGCCGCGCAGCGGGCATATCACCAACCTGCGCCTGGCCGAAGGCAACTACGTGAACACCGGCCAGTCGGTGATGGCCTTGGTGGACGATTCGACGTTCTATATCCAGGCCTACTTCGAGGAAACCAAGCTGCCGCGCATTCGCGTGGGTGACCCGGTAAAGGTCTGGCTGATGGGCGCGGGTGAACCCATGCAGGGGCATGTAGAAAGCATCAGCCGCGGCATCACCGACAGCAACAGCAACCCGGACAGCCAGCTGCTGCCGGAGGTTGAGCCGACCTTCAACTGGGTGCGGCTGGCCCAGCGGATACCGGTGAGAATCCGCCTGGACCAGGTGCCCGACGGCGTGACCCTGAGTGCGGGGATGACTGCGAGTGTGCAAGTGCATGAGCCGTGAGCCGGGGCCCAGGCACCCGCCACTACAGGAACATG
>NZ_AEWE02000029.1:13616-16981 GCF_000190455.2 Pseudomonas sp. TJI-51 | reverse complement strand
GATGAATGTTGATTTCTGACTTTTGTCAGATCGTTCTTTAAAAATTCGGATATGTGATAGATATAGACTGACATGCACTTTCACTGGTGTGTGATCAGGCTAAGGTAAAATTTGTGAGTTCTGCTCTTAACTGAGCGAAATGCGAATTTTCGGCGAATGTCGTCTTCACAGTATAACCAGATTGCTTGGGGTTATATGGTCAAGTGAAGAAGCGCATACGGTGGATGCCTTGGCAGTCAGAGGCGATGAAAGACGTGGTAGCCTGCGATAAGCTTTGGGGAGTCGGCAAACAGACTGTGATCCAGAGATCTCTGAATGGGGGAACCCACTCAGCATAAGCTGAGTATCTTGTACTGAATACATAGGTGCAAGAGGCGAACCAGGGGAACTGAAACATCTAAGTACCCTGAGGAAAAGAAATCAACCGAGATTCCCTTAGTAGTGGCGAGCGAACGGGGACCAGCCCTTAAGTTGATTTGAGATTAGTGGAACGCTCTGGAAAGTGCGGCCATAGTGGGTGATAGCCCCGTACACGAAAATCTCTTATCAATGAAATCGAGTAGGACGGAGCACGAGAAACTTTGTCTGAATATGGGGGGACCATCCTCCAAGGCTAAATACTACTGACTGACCGATAGTGAACCAGTACCGTGAGGGAAAGGCGAAAAGAACCCCGGAGAGGGGAGTGAAATAGAACCTGAAACCGTATGCGTACAAGCAGTGGGAGCCTACTTTGTTAGGTGACTGCGTACCTTTTGTATAATGGGTCAGCGACTTATATTCAGTGGCGAGCTTAACCGAATAGGGGAGGCGTAGCGAAAGCGAGTCTTAATAGGGCGTTTAGTCGCTGGGTATAGACCCGAAACCGGGCGATCTATCCATGGGCAGGTTGAAGGTTAGGTAACACTGACTGGAGGACCGAACCGACTACCGTTGAAAAGTTAGCGGATGACCTGTGGATCGGAGTGAAAGGCTAATCAAGCTCGGAGATAGCTGGTTCTCCTCGAAAGCTATTTAGGTAGCGCCTCATGTATCACTGTAGGGGGTAGAGCACTGTTTCGGCTAGGGGGTCATCCCGACTTACCAAACCGATGCAAACTCCGAATACCTACAAGTGCCGAGCATGGGAGACACACGGCGGGTGCTAACGTCCGTCGTGAAAAGGGAAACAACCCAGACCGTCAGCTAAGGTCCCAAAGTCATGGTTAAGTGGGAAACGATGTGGGAAGGCTTAGACAGCTAGGAGGTTGGCTTAGAAGCAGCCACCCTTTAAAGAAAGCGTAATAGCTCACTAGTCGAGTCGGCCTGCGCGGAAGATGTAACGGGGCTCAAACCATGCACCGAAGCTACGGGTATCACCTTTTGGTGATGCGGTAGAGGAGCGTTCTGTAAGCCTGTGAAGGTGAGTTGAGAAGCTTGCTGGAGGTATCAGAAGTGCGAATGCTGACATGAGTAACGACAATGCGAGTGAAAAACTCGCACGCCGAAAGACCAAGGTTTCCTGCGCAACGTTAATCGACGCAGGGTTAGTCGGTCCCTAAGGCGAGGCTGAAAAGCGTAGTCGATGGAAAACAGGTTAATATTCCTGTACTTCCAGTTATTGCGATGGAGGGACGGAGAAGGTTAGGCCAGCCTGGCGTTGGTTGTCCAGGTTTAAGGTGGTAGGCTGAAATCTTAGGCAAATCCGGGATTTCAAGGCCGAGAGCTGATGACGAGTTGCCTTTAGGCGACGAAGTGGTTGATACCATGCTTCCAAGAAAAGCTCCTAAGCTTCAGATAACTGGGAACCGTACCCCAAACCGACACAGGTGGTTAGGTAGAGAATACCAAGGCGCTTGAGAGAACTCGGGTGAAGGAACTAGGCAAAATGGCACCGTAACTTCGGGAGAAGGTGCGCCGGCGAGGGTGAAGGACTTGCTCCGTAAGCTCATGCCGGTCGAAGATACCAGGCCGCTGCGACTGTTTATTAAAAACACAGCACTCTGCAAACACGAAAGTGGACGTATAGGGTGTGACGCCTGCCCGGTGCCGGAAGGTTAATTGATGGGGTTAGCGCAAGCGAAGCTCTTGATCGAAGCCCCGGTAAACGGCGGCCGTAACTATAACGGTCCTAAGGTAGCGAAATTCCTTGTCGGGTAAGTTCCGACCTGCACGAATGGCGTAACGATGGCGGCGCTGTCTCCACCCGAGACTCAGTGAAATTGAAATCGCTGTGAAGATGCAGTGTATCCGCGGCTAGACGGAAAGACCCCGTGAACCTTTACTATAGCTTTGCACTGGACTTTGAATTTGCTTGTGTAGGATAGGTGGGAGGCTTTGAAGTGGGGACGCCAGTTCTCATGGAGCCATCCTTGAAATACCACCCTGGCAACTTTGAGGTTCTAACTCAGGTCCGTTATCCGGATCGAGGACAGTGTATGGTGGGTAGTTTGACTGGGGCGGTCTCCTCCCAAAGAGTAACGGAGGAGTACGAAGGTGCGCTCAGACCGGTCGGAAATCGGTCGTAGAGTATAAAGGCAAAAGCGCGCTTGACTGCGAGACAAACACGTCGAGCAGGTACGAAAGTAGGTCTTAGTGATCCGGTGGTTCTGTATGGAAGGGCCATCGCTCAACGGATAAAAGGTACTCCGGGGATAACAGGCTGATACCGCCCAAGAGTTCATATCGACGGCGGTGTTTGGCACCTCGATGTCGGCTCATCACATCCTGGGGCTGAAGCCGGTCCCAAGGGTATGGCTGTTCGCCATTTAAAGTGGTACGCGAGCTGGGTTTAGAACGTCGTGAGACAGTTCGGTCCCTATCTGCCGTGGACGTTTGAGATTTGAGAGGGGCTGCTCCTAGTACGAGAGGACCGGAGTGGACGAACCTCTGGTGTTCCGGTTGTCACGCCAGTGGCATTGCCGGGTAGCTATGTTCGGAAGAGATAACCGCTGAAAGCATCTAAGCGGGAAACTTGCCTCAAGATGAGATCTCACTGGGATCTTGAATCCCCTAAAGGGCCGTCGAAGACTACGACGTTGATAGGTTGGGTGTGTAAGCGCTGTGAGGCGTTGAGCTAACCAATACTAATTGCCCGTGAGGCTTGACCATATAACACCCAAGCAATTTGCTGACGCAGATTGCGGTGGTGAAGATGACATGAACCGAAAGTTCGCAAGGCATCACAAACATCACATATCCGAATTCGCTGGGCTGTCCATCTGGACATTCTGGCTACAGAATTTCTTGACGACCATAGAGCATTGGAACCACCTGATCCCATCCCGAACTCAGTAGTGAAACGATGCATCGCCGATGGTAGTGTGGGGTTTCCCCATGTGAGAGTAGGTCATCGTCAAGATTCATTTCGCAAAACCCCTATCTGC
>NZ_AEWE02000029.1:0-13597 GCF_000190455.2 Pseudomonas sp. TJI-51 | reverse complement strand
GGGGTTTTGTCTTTAAGTAGGAACTACAGAGATTCGCAGGCACGTTCGAGTGACGGGCCAGCACACAGAATTTCTTGACGACCATAGAGCATTGGAACCACCTGATCCCATCCCGAACTCAGCAGTGAAACGATGCATCGCCGATGGTAGTGTGGGGTTTCCCCATGTGAGAGTAGGTCATCGTCAAGATTCAAACCCAAAGCCCCTGTCTGCAATGCAGACAGGGGCTTTGTCTTTTCAGGTACAGGGGCTGTGGTGAAAGTGCCAAACAGCCCTGGCCATCTGCCTAGAACTGATAACTCACGGTTGCACTCACATTGCGCTCTTCACCCATGTAGCAGTAGTTCAGGCTGGCACATGAAGTGATGTAGCTTTCATTGGTGAGGTTATTGGCATTCAGGCGCACATCTAAACCGGTCAGGCCGACCTTGCCCAGGTCATAGCCCACGGAAGCATCGAACAGCGTGTAGGAGGGCACCTTCATGCTGTTTTCCGCATCCACCCAGCTGTAGCCCACATAACGCACGCCGCCGCCCAGCCGCAGGCCATCCAGGGCCCCTTGGTGGAAGTTGTAGTCAGCCCATAGCGAGAGCATCTGCTTTGGCGCCTGAGTCGGCGAGTTGCCCTTGTTGTCCAGGTTACCCGACACCAGGCTCGGCATCGACTTGGAATACTCGATATCGGTAAAGGTGTAGCCACCCAGCAGCTTCAGGCTGTCGCTGAGCTGCACATGTGCCTCCAGCTCCAGGCCCTGCGAGCGCACTTGACCTACAGCGCGATAGAAGTCTTCGTTCGGTTGTTTCGACGCCAGGTTCTCTTGCTCGATGCGGAATACCGACGCGGTGAACAAATTGTCGCTGCCGCCGGGTTGATACTTGATGCCCGCCTCCCACTGCGTACCCTCGGTAGGTGCCAGAGGCCGGCCATCCTGATCGGAGACGGTATTCGGGTTGAATGACTCCGAGTAACTGACATAGGGCGCAATGCCATTTTCGAACAGGTAAAGCACGCCGGCACGCGTTGTGAACTTCGAGCGCTGGTCATTCACCTTGGTATCACTGTCACGGTTCTGTTCGGACACCTTCACCCAGTCCTGACGCAGCCCCAGGGAAAAGCGCCACTGATCAAGCTCCACCAGATCCTGCAGGTATACCCCCGTTTGCTGCAAACGGCGCTGATAGCGGTTTTCTCCCAGCAGCTGCAGGTTGCCATTACCGTACTGCGGGTTGCCGGCGTCCAACGGGTTTACGGTACCGTAACGCCATTCAACGTCAGCTTTGCGCCGCTGGTAGTCCGTGCCCATTAGCAGGGTGTGCTTGGCGGCGCCGGTGAAGAATTCTGCCTGCAGCATGTTATCGATGATGTACGAGTGCAGCCGCTCGTCGCCGCCGGTGTAGGCGCGGTTAAGGATATTGCTTTCGGCATCTGCCCAACCGGCGGAATAAACCTGGTCCATCGACACATCGGAATCCTGGTAACGGAAGTTCTGCCGAGCGGTGAAGATGTCATTGAAGCGGTGCTCGAACTGATAGCTGAACGACTGTTGCGTGCGTTCGTAGCTGTCGATACCCGTTTCGCCTTCAAAGAAGTGATCGGAAAGGCGCAAGCCATTACGCGGGTGCAGCATGCCGTCTGCCGGGTTACCGCCGTGGTAGCCGCCGTTGGGGTCGTGCTGCAGATAGGCCTGCAAGGTCAGCGAAGTATCTTCGCTGAAGTCCACGCTGATCGCGGGAGCAATGGCGTAGCGTTCTTCCTTGTTGTGGTCGAACTGCGTATCAGAGGCATCCGCCAGGCCCGTCAGGCGATAGGCGATACGCTGGTCTTCATCCACCGGGCCGCTGAAATCGAAGCCCATGCCGCGCTGGCCCTGGGTGCCGACCGTAGCTTGTACCTGATGGTAGGCGGAAAACAGCGGTTTCTTGGTGGTCAACGCGACCAGCCCACCTGGTGAGCTGCGGCCGTACAGAACCGAGGACGGCCCCTTGAGGATGTCGATGCGCTCCAGGAAATACGGGTCCACCTGCATGGTGCTGTAGGTGCCGTTGTCGCCCATGGATTTGAGCCCGTCGACGTAGATGTTGTCTACCGAGCCGTCGTTGAAGCCGCGCATCGCCACATAGTCATAGCGGTGCGTGGCACCGTAGGGGTTGGTTAGCACCCCGGGTGTATAGCGCATGGCCTGGGCGACGGTCTGTGACCCTTGGCCGTCGATCTGCTGGCGGGTCACCACAGACACCGATTGCGATGTTTCCACAAGCGGCATGCTGGTCTTGGTCGCCACTTGGCTGTGGGTCGCGTTATAGCCCTCGGTGCTACCCAGCGCATTACCCAGGCTGAAACCGCGGACGTCGGTGTCTGGTAACGACAACGCTGCGTCCAGCGGCTGCGCTTGCAACACGTAGCTGTGCCCCCCTTGGCTGACAGCTCGCAAACCACTGCCATTGAGGAGTTGGCGCAGAGCCTGTTCGGTGGCGTATTGCCCATTGAGGCCACTGGACTGCAAACCGTTGGTGAGCTGCGGCGTGCTCGACAGTGTGATGCCGGCTTGGCGGGCGAACTGGCTGAGCACATCGTCCAGCTGGCCTGCAGGTATGGAATAGTGCTGGCTGACCTGGGCTGTTTCCGCCGCCATGGCGGCCAGTGGAATAGTATTCAGGCCCAGGGCCGTGCCAAGTACAGCTGCCCGCACTGCATTGCGTAACAATGCTGAGTGCAAGACAGGTCGAAAACCATTCGCGTTGAGTGTGCATACGTGCACGGTGTCGTTAGACATGTTCAAGTCCGTAGGGATGTTGAGGGCGGAAGGTGTTGCTTACTGTCCTAGCCGGACTTCCATTCAAAACCCGCCAAAATACCTGGCACCGCCCTACGGCCACACCTGCATGTGCCGCCTGCTCAAGCCAGGCTTTCCACGCGGACCCACCAGCGTGTGCGTTGGCGCAGCCTCACTGGCAGCGTCTGGGGGAGTAGCTGCAGCAAAAGCTCCGGGTCTTCAAGGCGGAAGACCCCTGAGAGGCGCAAGCCGGCAACCGCTTCGCTGCAACCCAGGTAACCACGGCGATAGCGGCTGACCTGCGCGAGGAAGTCCGCCAGGCGCATGTCCCGGGTAACGATCAGTCCCTCGCTCCAGGCCATTGCGTCCATGTCCACGTGCTGCAGACGCTGCGCACCCTGTGCGTCCAGGCGCCAGTTCTGGCCGCTTTCGATCCACTGCAGCGGGCCGGTACCAGGCTGGTGGATCGCTACCCTGCCAGTGCCGACGCTGACGTGCGTACAGTCGCTGTCCTGGCGTACCACGAAGTGCCCGGCAAACCCTTCAAGCAAGGCATCGCGGCTTTGTACCAGCAGAGGGCGCTGCGCCGTGGTTGCCTGGCCGCAGGTAATCATCATTTCCCCCTGCTTCAGGCGAACCAGTCGCTGCTGTTCGTCGAAGGCCAGGTCTACGGCGCTGTCTGTATTGAGTTGCATCAGAGTGCCATCTGGCAGCGTGAAGCTGCGGCGTTCACCCATGCTCGTGGCGTAGTCGGCGGTCCAGTAGCTGAGCCCATCCAGGTCTCGGGCCAGCCATGCCGCTGCGCCGACCATGGCCGTGCCACCCAGCAGTTTCAGCGCCTGGCGACGGTGCAGCCGACGATGGCTGGTTTCAAGGGTCTGCAAGGCCAAACCGGCACCGGGAATGCCGCGCAGGTCGAGATCCTGGTGCATCTGCATCACCCGTTGCCAGGCTTGCTCATGCTCTTGGCGGGCCGCGCGCCACTGCACGCATTGCTGTTGCAGGGCGGCATCGTGCCCGTTCTCGCGCAGCATCAACATCCAGTGAATAGCCTGCTTGACCGCTTGTGTTCCGGGTTGTGCAGCAGCCATGGCGTCAGCATTCATCCTGACAGCGCAGCACGTAGCAGTGGTAGAGCGCATCGGCGATGTAGCGCTCCACGGTACGCACGGAGATACCCATCTGGTCAGCGATGACCTGGTGCTTCAGCCCCTCGCACTGGGCGAGAAGGAAAGCCCGGCGCACTTTGGGTTTCAGGCCATCGAGCATGCGCGCGATGCGCTCCAGCAACTCCAGCAACAGTTCGCGGGTTTCAGCCGCAGGCGCCAATGCTTCTGGCAGATGGGACAAGGCCTCAAGGTACGCCTTGTGTAGCTCCTCGCGACGCCAATGATCGATCACCAGCCCGCGTGCAACTTTGCGCAGAAACGCACGTGGCGTGTTCAAGTGCAGTTGCTCACGGCGCTGTAACAGGCGAACGAAGGTGTCCTGGGCCAGGTCGGCAGCATCAGCGGCGTTGCCCAGCTGGCTGCGCAGCCAGGCATGCAGCCAGCCGTGGTGGTCACTGTAAAGCGTTTGCACGGAGTCGTCGCTGGGCATGGGCGAGGTATCAACAATGGACGTTAATGATAATTAGTCTCATTGTTGGCGGCGGCGCCATAATTTGCAACCTGTGCGTTTTCCAGCGGCCCATTGGCGGACGCACACTAGTGTCGCGGTTGGCCATCCAGGTATTTGCGGATCACCCTTGCGCCGCTGTTCAGGTGTCGCTCCAGCACGGCAATGGCTTCTTCGACGTGCTTGTCACTGGCTGCGTTGACCAATGCGTTGTGATCATCCTGGGTGAGCTTGCCCAGCCCCATGGAGGAGAGGTGGAAGCGCAAAAAGCGTTCCTCCTCGTTGAGCTCGTCTTCGATCAGGCGTAGCAACTTCTTGTTTTTTGCCTTGCTGTACAAGGCCATGTGCAACAAACGGTTTAGCCGGCCGATTTCAGCGTGGCGGGTTTCATTCTCCAACTGCTGGATGTAGCCGCGTGCCTGGGCGATGTCGCTGGGCTCCAGCAACGGGATGGACTGGCGTAGCGCCTCGCTCTCAAGCAGTATGCGCAGCGCGTAGGTGTCTACCGCGTCCTCGCCGATCAAGGGCGCAACCACGGCGCCCTTGTGCATTTCCACTTTCAGCAGTGATTGCGCTTCCAGCTGGCGCAAGGCTTCGCGTACAGGCATGCGGCTCACCCCGAACAAGCTGGCCAGCTCTTGCTGGCGCACGGCGGTGCCAGGGGGCAAGCGACCGTCGAGAATGGCACTGCGCAGGCGTTCTTCGATCACGCCACGAGCCTGGTGCGGCAACAGTTGCTCGCTGGCCAACACATTGCTCAGTTTGAGTTTCTCGGCCACGTAAAGCCTGCCTTAACGATGACTAAAGTTGGATCCAATTACACTAGTAACTGCCTGTCAGGGTGTCAAACTCGGTCGATAGCGCCAGTAGCACCCCACAAGGCGCGGCTATGGTGGATGAAGTCGCCTGCCAAAGGAAGCAGCCTATAAAAGGATATAGTCATAAAGAGGGTGCAAGCTGACCAGCGGGTGGATGATTGCAGGGTGCCATTGTCTTTTGCCTTGGCAAGCCCCACCATCGCTGCTTTCGACTGGCCTGAACAGGGCTTCGCAGTGGCGATATCCTGGATGCTCAAACGCCTTGTGCGACCTGCCTTCCTTGCCGTGCTGCTGGGCGGTCTGCTGCTGGGCGGCTTGCACGCGGATTGGGACTTTTCCCAGATCAGCCGCAAGTCCCAGGCTTTGTATGGCCCGCTGGGCGCGGGGCAGGGTCGTATCGACGCCTGGCAGCGCCTGATGGCAACGCAGGCCCAAGGCAGCGAGCTGGAACGGTTGCAGGTGGTGAACCGCTTTTTCAACCAGCAACTGCGTTATGTCGAGGACATCGACCTGTGGCAGGAGGTCGATTACTGGGCCACACCGGTGCAGGCACTCATCAAAGGGGCCGGTGACTGCGAGGACTACGCCATAGCCAAGTATTTCAGCTTGCGGCGCATGGGTATTGCCAGCGAAAAGCTGCGTATCACCTACGTCAAGGCGTTGCGGCAGAACCGAGCGCACATGGTCCTGACCTATTATTCAAGCCCACAGGCCCAGCCATTGGTCCTCGATAGCCTGATGGACGCCATCAAACCTGCCAGCCAACGAACCGACCTGTTGCCGGTCTATGCCTTCAATGGCGAGGGGTTGTGGCTGACGGGGGCCGCAGGCAACAAAAAGGTCGGTGATACCAAGCGGCTTTCCCGCTGGCAGGATTTGCTGAAGAAAATGCAGGCCGAAGGCTTCCCGGCCGAACCGGTCTATTGAAGGAGCACAGATGTCACTGTTCAAACAATTGCTGTTGGCCATTTGCCTGTTCCTGGTGGTCGCCTTCAGTGGCAGTTTCATGGTCAGCCTGGAAAGCTCACGCAGCCAGTATGTCAACCAGCTGCGCTCGCATGCCCAGGATGCGGCGACCGCGCTGGCGCTGTCGCTGACGCCGAACATCGACGACCCGGCGATGGTCGAGCTGATGGTCAGCTCAATCTTCGACAGTGGTTACTACGCAAGCATCAAAGTTGTCGACTTGGGCTCAAATGCGGTACTGGTGGAGCGCCACGCCGAGCCGGACCCCGGCGGCGTGCCACAGTGGTTCGTGCGCTTGATTGGCCTTGAGGCCGCAGGTGGCGATGCCATCGTCAGCCGCGGCTGGCAGCAGGCCGCGCGCGTCGAAGTGGTCAGCCATCCGATGTTCGCCATCGCCAAACTTTGGCAGAGCGCTCTGGGCAGCTTGGGTTGGCTGCTGTTGTGTGGTGCCGCCAGTGCCGTGCTCGGTGCCTTGTTATTGCGCCGCCAGCTGCGCCCGCTGGACTATATGGTCGAGCAGTCCCATGCCATTGCCCGCCGCGAATTCCTGAGCCTGCCAGAGCTGCCGCGTACCCCGGAGCTGCGCCGGGTCGTGCAGGCCATGAACCAGATGGTTGAAAAGCTCAAGGCGCTGTTTACCGAACAGGCCGAGCGCAGTGAGCGGCTGCGGGCAGAGTCCTACCAGGACAGCCTCACCGGGCTGTCCAACCGCCGTTATTTCGAGATGCAGCTGAACACCCGGGTCAGTAATCTGGAAGAGGCCCGCGCCGGCTACTTGCTGCTCTTGCGGGTACAAGGCCTGGCCGGTTTGAACGCCCGCCTGGGCGGTCAGCGCACCGACCAGTTGCTACAGGCGGTGGGGGAGCAGTTGCGCCGTACCTGTGCCAGTTTCCCGGAAACCAAAGACCTGATTTCCCGCAGCCGCGGCGGCGAGTTCGCCGTATTGGCGCCGAGCATGGTGCATGAAGAGGCGGTACAGCTTGCCCAGGCGCTGGAAGCGACCCTGCTCAGCCTGCATGAAACCGGCGCCAGTGATGTTCACCCGGTGGCCTGCATCGGCCTTGCACCCTATAGCCCTGGTGACGCGCCACAGGCGCTGCTCAAGCTCGCCGACGAAGCCCTGGCCCGCGCCGAGAACCAGCCAACCCCTGGGTGGGTGTGCCTTGAACAAGGCGTTGCCGCCGTAGCAGCGGACAGCCAGCATGCGTGGCACGAGCGCCTGGACCAGGCTTTCAACAATGGCCGCTTCGAGTTGTTCTTCCAACCGGTGGTGGACACCGCCACAGCGCAACGGGTACTGCACCACAAGGTGATTTCGCGGTTGCAGGACGGCCAGGGCGAGGCCTTGCCCGCAGGGCGCTTCCTGCCTTGGCTGGAACGCTTTGGCTGGATGCCGCGGCTGGACGTACTGGTACTGGAGAAAGTACTGGCCCACCTGCGCGGGCACGATCAGGTGGTGGCGCTCAACCTCTCCGCAGCCACCCTTGGCGACGCCAAGGCGCTGCAGCGGGTCTTCGAGCTGCTAGGCCAGAACGCAGCATTGGGCCCGCGCCTGGTGTTCGAAATCGGCGAAGAGCAACTGCCTGACCAGGCCGCCCTGGAACAGCTCACCCGGCGGCTGCACGGGCTAGGCTTCGGCCTGGCGCTGCAGCGTTTCGGCGGGCGCTTCAGCATGATTGGCAACTTGGCCCATCTGGGCTTGGCCTACCTCAAGATCGACGGCAGCTACATCCGTAACATCGACCACGAGCAGCACAAGCGGCTGTTCATCGAAGCGATCCAGCGGGCCGCGCACAGCATTGATTTGCCATTGATCGCAGA
Source organism: Pseudomonas sp. TJI-51 (assembly GCF_000190455.2). Lineage (NCBI taxonomy): Bacteria > Pseudomonadati > Pseudomonadota > Gammaproteobacteria > Pseudomonadales > Pseudomonadaceae > Pseudomonas > Pseudomonas sp. TJI-51. The sequence goes on along the minus strand of NZ_AEWE02000029.1, from coordinate 5,602 downwards.
ACGGGTCGAGACCGAAGGGGAGCGCAAGGTACTGCAGGAGATGGGCGTAGGCGGAATACAGGGGCAGCTGGTTGGCGAGCCTGCGCCCTGGCGCTGATCGCATCAGGGAGGGAGCAGCCTGGTGTTGTGAAAGGGCCGCAGTGCGGCCCCTGTCGCGACGCAAGGCCGCTCTTGCTGTTAGCCCTCACAGCCCTTGATCAGCGCTCGCGCAGTGCTTCCGAACGTGCCTTCATGATCGGCTTGAGCAGGTAGCTCATGATGGTCTTCTTGCCGGTCATGATATCCACCGTTGCCACCATGCCTGGGATGATCAGCAGGGGCTTCTCATCGGTGCCCAGGTGGCTGCGATCAGTGCGCAGCTTGATCAGGTAGTACGTGGTCTTCTTGTCTTCATCTGTGATGGTGTCGGCACCGATCTGCTCCAGCTTGGCCTTGAGCCCGCCATAGATGGTGTAGTCATAGGCTGTGAATTTGACTGTGGCTTCCTGGCCAGGGTGCAGGAATGCGATGTCCTTGGGCAGGATCTTCGCCTCGATCACCAGCGTGTCGTCCAGCGGTACCACTTCGATGATGTCGCTACCTGGCTGGATAACCCCGCCAATGGTGTTCACCAGCAGCTGCTTGACGATACCTCGCACGGGCGAGGTCACCAGCGTGCGGTTTACCCGGTCGTCCAGCGCTTTGCTGGTTGCGGTGGCCTTGTTCAGCTCGGTGCGCGCTTCGTTCAACTGGGTCAGCGCTTCACTGCGGAACTTGCCGCGGGTCTCTTCGATCTTGCTCTGCACCTCGCGGATGGCCGCCTCTGCGCGAGGAATGGCCAGTGCCGTGGAGTCCAGCTGACCACGGTTTTCCACTTCGGCACGGCGCAGGCGCAGCACCTCGACCTGGGAAATCGCGCCGGTGGCCACCAGCGGTTCAGACATGCTGATTTCCTTTCGCAGCAACTCCAGGCTGTTGGCGTACTGGGCGCGCTTGGAGCTGTATTCGCGCAGTTCCTGCTGGCGCTGGACCAACTGCTGCTGCAAGCCGCCAATCTCGTCCTGCAGCTGCTGGCGCCGGCTCTGGTAAAGCGACTCTTCGCTGGCAGCCTGGCTGGGTGCCGCCTTGCGCAAGGCTTCGTCGATTTTCAGTGGGCTGTCCTGCACCTCTGCACTCAGGCGCTCGACACGCAGGGCCATGGCCAGTCGGTCGGCCTCGGTTTCACCCACGTTGGAGGCGAAGCGGGTTTCATCCAGACGCAATAGCGGCTGGCCCACTTCGACAATCTGCCCTTCCTTGGCGAAGATCTCGGCGACGATGCCACCCTCCAGGTTCTGGATTTTCTGCACCTTGGACGACGGAATGGCCTTGCCTTCACCCCGGGTGACCTCGTCAATGGGGGCCACGCTGGCCCACACGATCAGGAACACGAAAAACAGGATGACGCCCCAGATAGTCAGCCGCACCACCCGTGGGGCATCCTCGATCAGGGCCTTGTTGACCTCTGGCAGCGGTTGGCCGCCCAGTGACTCGGAGCCTTTGAAATAGCGCCGCAAGCTATCCTTGAACTGCCCGATATCCAGCTTATGCAACACTGATCTGCCCCTTCTTCAGCGCGTCCATGACCGCGGCTTTCGGGCCGTCGGCGACAATCTGCCCGCGATCGATCACGATCAAGCGGTCTACCAGCGACAGCAGCGAGGCACGGTGGGTGACGAGCAGTACTGTCTTGCCTTCCACCACCGCCTGCAAACGTTGCTTGAGGCGCTCTTCACCGGTGTTGTCCATGGCACTGGTGGGTTCGTCCAGCAGCAGGATCTGCGGGTTGAGCAGCAGCGCACGGCCCAGGGCAACGTTCTGCCGCTGACCGCCGGACAAGTTCTGCCCGCGTTCGCCTACCTGCAGCTCATAGCCGTCCGGGTGCAGCCGGGCGAATTCATGTACGCCAGCCAGTTCAGCGGCCTGCAGGATCAGTTCGTCCTCGATGTAACGCGCACCGCTGACCAAGTTGTCACGCAGGGTGCCCGCCAGCAGTTGGATATCCTGCGGGACGTAGCCGACGTTATGGCGCAATTCGCTGACGTCGATCTGGCGGATGTCCACACCGTCCACCAGCAGCGACCCGCCGTCGGCCTCGTACAGGCCGACGATGAGCTTGGCCAGTGAGCTCTTGCCCGAACCACTGCGGCCGATGATGCCGACCTTCTCGCCGGGGCGTATGGTCAGGTTGATGTTCTTCAGCGCCATGTTCTGCTGGTTCGGGTAGGTGAAGTCGACCCCACGAAACTCCACGCTGCCCTGCAGTACCTTGCGGCTCAGTGGGCGCTCTTCGAAATTGCGCTCCTGCGGCAGCTCCATCATGTGGTCCGTGGAGACCATGGTCACCTTGGCTTGCTGGTATCGCGCGAGCAGGCCGTTGAGCTGGCCCAGCGGGCCCAGGGCACGGCCGCTGAGCATGTAGCATGCTACCAGGCCACCCATGCTGAGGTTGCCGTCTATGATCAGGTACACGCCGACGCAGATCATTGCCACGCCTGCCAACTGCTGTATCAGCAGGGTGATGTTCATCGCCAGGCTCGACAGCACCTTCACACGCAGCTCCAGACGGCTGAGGGTGCCAAGGGTCTGCTCCCACATGTATTGGCGTTCGCTTTCGGCATTGTTGACCTTGACCGCATCCAGGCCGGCCAATGTCTCGATCAGGCTGGACTGGCGCTCAGAGGCTAGCGCCATGGTTCGCTCCATGGTTGCCATCAACGGCCGCTGCAGGGCATAGCCGATACCCAGGGCCAGGGGGAAGGCGATGATCGGAATCCATACGAGGTGCCCGCCAATGATGGCGATCACGATCAGGATCAGGATCGTGAAGGGCAGGTCGATCAGGCTGGTCAGGGTCAGCGAGGCAAGGAAGTCGCGTAGGCCCTGGAACTCGTGAATGTTCTGGGCAAAGCTGCCGACCCTCGCCGGCCGGTATTTCATCGACATGCCGACAATACGTTCAAACAGCGTTGCCGAGATGATCAGGTCGGTTTTCTTGCCGGCCAGGTCCAGGCACAGCCCGCGCAGGCCTTTGAGAATCAAGTCGAAGATATAGGCGCCGGCGATACCGATGGCCAATACCCAGAGCGTCGAAGTGGCTTGGTTGGGTACCACCCTGTCATACACGTTCATCACGAACAGCGGGGCGGCAAGGGCAATCAGGTTGATCACCAGGCTGGCGGCGATGGCATCGATGTACAGCCACTTGCTGCGCAACAGCGTGTCGCGGAACCACGACTTCGCCCGCGGGATCAGGTTGCCGTGGTTGACGTCGAACTTGTGCTGCGGCTGTGCGAAGAACACACGGCCGCTGTAGTCGCCGAGCAGGGCTTCGCGGCTGACGTGCACCTCGCCGCCGTCGCTTTCGCTAAGCAACAGGCGGGCGGTATCTTCGTTCTCCCAGCCCAGCAGAACGGCGCTGCGGCCCTCCTTGAGCAGCAGCATGGCCGGCATGGCTATAGTCGGGATCTGCTCAAGTTTGCGCTGCAGCAGGCGCCCTTGCAGGCCGGCGCGGGCGGCGGCGCGGGGCAGCAGCTCGGGGCTCAGGCGCTGGGCGGGCAGCGGCAGGCCTGTGGTCAGCATCACCCGGCTGGCGGGTTTCTGGTGCAGGACACACAGGCTCAGCAGACTATCCAGCAACGGATCGTCATGCTGACTGCGTGGATCGTGGCTGAGTTGGACTCGACTGACTTCGGATTCCACGCGGCGCTCTCTTCATCCTTGTGGTGGGTGGGATAGGTGGGCTGCCGTTCAAGCTCGGCCGGCTCACCTTGGCATTCTAGGGTGCTGCCAGGCAGTACTGATGGCGGTGTGATACCGCAGGGCTCGGGCAGATGGCCATGGTCGCCTTGAATCGTTACTGAGTAAACAGTTCTGCGTGCTTCATTTCGACCAGAGGGTGCCGTGCAGTGAATGTTTCATATTCTGACTTGGCCCGTCGTGGTTTTGACGCCTGAATTCAGCATAGCTTGCCCTTTTTTCATGGCATGTGGTCTTGGAAAACCAGTGTAGACATGGTCAGTAAGCAGGCGCTGTTTTATTGGCGTTTTCTCGTCGGTTGTTAGTCAAAATTCATCTATAAAAAGCAGCCTGCCAAAGCATCCGCGATCAATAATCGCAGCTGGGTTTCAATCCCTCCTGGCGCAGCACTTCGCGCCGATCGTTATCTCTTTGATTTGCACCAAGGAATGGCCCCTGACGGCGTGGCGCCAGCAGGTTGCGTGGTGGTCTGGCGACTCGGTTTTGCGAGGTTCGCGGCGTAGTTCGGCAAGGTTTATGCTTGCAAAGCGATAGCGTTGTCGAGTGATTGCAGGCGATTAGAATAATGGCGCCAGGTTGCTGCCTATCCAGTGGAAACCGGCCGTTGTGGCGCGGAAATAGTTAACCGTACTGCGCGCGAAACACCGGTTCGCTGACGTACGACATTTGTCCTGCGGATAGGCTTGGCTAAGGTACAAATATCAATGTGACATTACATTGCCGATTGTTTAGGATGGCCTGTATAAGGTCAATAGTTTGGCAGTTAAGTAATTCCAAACAGTTACAGACGGAATATTGACGTCAAAAAACGTCAAAGATCATCGACATAGTTCCGCCTGAAGTGGCCTGCAAGTGCCGCTCTGGCACGGAAGTACCCACCGGGTCACACGGAGAGTCCAATGAGCAGCGTTGTAGCCATCGTCAAAAGTATTGTCGGCCAGGTTATCGCGGTATCCCCAGAGGGCATCCGGCGTGTACTCATTGAAGGTGACCGTCTGTTGGCCGGTGAGGAAGTGCTCACTGGCCCTGGTGGCGCAGTTACCCTGGAACTGGCTGATGGCCGCCTGCTCGACCTTGGCCGTGACAGCCAGTGGAGCGCCGATACACCCGACAGCAGCACCGACCTTGCCCAGGCCACTGCCCAGGCAGCGCCTTCGGTAGAAGAGCTGCAGCAGGCGATTGCTGCGGGTGTCGACCCGACTACCGAGCTTGAAGCTACCGCTGCTGGTCCGTCGGCAGCGGGTGGTGGTGGCGCGGCGGGCGGCGGCCATAGCTTCGTAATGCTGGAAGAGACTGCGGGCCGGGTTGATCCGACCGTCGGTTTCCCAACCGAGGGTTTAAGCTCTGCAGCCGCGCTCAACAGCGTGCAGGTCGGTCAGCTGGGCACCAACAACAATCTGGTGACCCCACCGACCACCGACGCCAACGTTGCTACCGACCTTGTCCTCGGCGCCACCCCTTCCATCAGTGAAGCGGGTGGCGTCATCGTCTATACCGCCACCGTGGGTCAGGCGCCAACTACCAACCTGGTGATTACCCTGTCCAATGGTGCCGTGATCACCATACCGGCGGGGCAGACAAGCGGCAGTGTCAATGTCCAGGTACCGGCAAACGATACGCCTTACATTGATGGCGGGCAGATCTCGACGACCGTCACCGGGAGTACTGGCGGTGGCGGCCTGACCGTCACATTGCCGCAAACGCCGGCTGTTACCCAAGTGACTGATACCATCGACACCACCACCGCAACCCTCACTGCATCGCCGAGCGTGACCGAAGGCGGCGTGATCACCTATACCGTGACGCTGAGCAACCCTGCTCAGAC
>NZ_AEWE02000028.1:9952-34482 GCF_000190455.2 Pseudomonas sp. TJI-51 | reverse complement strand
GCCGGCGATAGGGCCAGTGCAGGCCAGCGAAAAAGCGTCAGGCCACCTCGGCCCCATCATCCGGCCAATGCGGCTCGTTGGCCCCAGGCGGTGTCAGCGGTGGCAGCCCATATGCTGCCCGGGCGGCGTCACAACTGGGGTTGTGCACCCCACCCTCCCACGACGCCTCGAACTCACGGCACGGGCTGGAGCGGTTGGCATAAATGGTACAGGCCACCTCTTTGCCGACCTCGCCCTGCAGAGCGATACAGCGGCACGGCTTGGCATCGGTGCCGATCATGGCCACACGGGTAGGGTTGACCTGCACCACAAGGTCATCCGGGACAACGCCCCCGGCAGACTGGCATTCGCCCCAGAAGAAAGACACACGGAAGTACCCGCAGCAGGCGCCGCAGTCAAGGCAAGGGTTGTATTCGGACATGATGGCACGGAGGGAAGGTTGTTGTTATCGGGTCTGGCCCGCGGCGCCATTCTCAGTCCAAGCAGGGGCGGCTGGATAGAGGGGCAATGCAAAAAAAATTGCCGCTGATCCGGCCGCCTGGCAACGCTAGCAGATGGCTTTGTAAGTGTCGGCGTCCCAGCGCTGCAAGGCCAGGCCCGTACTGGGTTCGTAGGCTGCACCCTGCACCTCGCTGAAGCGCATGGGCGCTTGGCCACAGTGCACCAGGCGGTCGTCCTTCTCACCCTCGGTGAGCACGGTATAGGACGCCTTTCGCATGGCCTGGTACTGGTCGTCTGCCGCCGCCATTTGCTGGTGATACTGCATCAGCTGGCTGTCGGTCAACGCCAGGCGCTTGCCCAACTGCACACCCCAGCGGGCCAGGCAGACTTCGGCAAAGTGGCGAACGATCAACCCCGGCTCAGCCAACACCTTGCCCGCGCCCGCGCCGTCAAGCGATGCGTTGCCTACCAGCGTGGCGTGCCGGCCAGGCATTGGATAGATGCAGATGCGTGTAGTGCTCGCTACGGCAGGAACCACGCAGGCAAACCCTTTGGAACGCTCATCCCGTGAATAGAACCCCACGTACTCCTTCACATTGCCGGTCAGGCTGACCCGCTGCTGCTGCACATTGCCAACGCCCGGTACCGGGTCGATGGCAAAGATGTTCACCGGTATGTCGCGCAGTACAGGGTCTTGTGCCATGGCATTGGCCAGCATGTGGCAGCTGATCCCTCCCCTGCTCCAGCCCACCAGGTTGACCTGGGTCGGCAGGCGCGGCTTGCGGAACATGCTGATGATGCCCTCCTGCAATTGCTGCGGTGTGGGGTGGCGGGCGCCGTAGCTGTAGTTGCGCCAGAACCATGAGGCCGCAGACCCGGCATCTGGTATCGGCACCCCGGCTTGCTTCAGCCGCTCGTATTCTTCCTTGCTCAGTTCGTTGCGCTGCCAGTTGCTTTCGCCTTTGATCACCTGCAGCACGTGGTTGACGTTTTCCTCCCAGCCGCGGCCAAACAGCTGCCCGGTCCAGTTGTAATAGCCACCAGGTTCCACGAACAGGTTGTCATCCTGAAGGTTGCCGCTGCCTGGACCATCCACAGCAATCCAATGGGCGAACTCGTGGCCCTGCTCGTTGCTGGCCAGGGTCGAAACCAGCTCGCCGTTCCAGAAGTTGGGGTTGGCGTGGTCGAAGCGGTGCGAGCCGGTGCCGCAGAAATAGGCGGTGAAGACACTCATGGGGGGATCCCTTCGGTGAGAAATGAGTGCCGAAGGTAGGTTGGCTGAGGGTTGGAATGCAGGCGGAAAGCTCGCCCGGCTGAAGACCCTGGGGCTGCTTTGCAGCCCTTTCGCGACGCAAGGCCGCTCCCACCGGTACAGCGCAGCTTTCGGATGCTGCGTGGTCACTGTGGGAGCGGCCTTGGGTCGCGATGGCCTTACTTGCGGACCAGCCCGTCAGCCCGGAACATCTGCCGGATGCCGCGGATGGCCTGGCGAATGCGGTCCTGGTTCTCGATCAGGGCAAAGCGCACATGATCATCGCCGTAATCACCAAAACCGATGCCCGGCGACACGCATACCTTGGCTTCGGCCAGCAGCTTCTTGGAAAACTCCAGCGACCCCAAGTGTGCATACGCCGGCGGGATTTTCGCCCAGACGTACATCGACGCCTTGGGGTTCTCGACCATCCAGCCCAGCTCGTGCAGGCCCTTGACCAGCAGGTTGCGGCGCTGGCGGTACTGCTCGGCAATGTCGCGCACGCACTGCTGGTCGCCTTCCAGGGCAGCGATGGCCGCCACCTGCAGCGGGGTGAAGGTGCCGTAGTCGTGGTAGCTCTTGATCCGCGCCAGCGCATTGACCAGCTCGGGGTTGCCGACCATGAAGCCAATGCGCCAACCCGCCATGTTGTAGCTTTTGGACAGGGTGAAGAACTCTACCGCAATGTCCTTGGCGCCCGGCACCTGCATGATCGACGGGGCTTTCCAGCCGTCATAGACGATGTCGGCATAGGCCAGGTCATGCACCACCAGCACTCCATACTGCTTGGCCAGTGCCACCACACGCTCGAAGAAGTCCAGCTCTACGCACTGCGCGGTGGGGTTGGACGGGAAGCCAAGGATCATCATCTTCGGCTTGGGTATCGACTCGCGAATGGCGCGCTCAAGCTCGTTGAAGAAGTCCACTCCCGGCACCAGCGGCACGGAGCGCACCTGGGCGCCGGCGATCACCGCGCCGTAGATGTGGATCGGGTAGCTGGGGTTGGGCACCAGCACGGTGTCGCCCTGGTCGAGGGTGGCGAGCATCAGGTGCGCCAGGCCTTCCTTCGAACCGATGGTGACAATGGCTTCGCTCTCCGGGTCGATGTCGACTTCGTAGCGTTCCTTGTACCAGTTGGCGATGGCCCGGCGCAGGCGCGGAATACCGCGCGAGGTGGAATAGCCGTGGGTGTCTTCACGCTGGGCAACCTGCACCAGCTTCTCGACAATGTGCGGCGGCGTGGCGCCATCGGGGTTACCCATGCTCAGGTCGATGATGTCCTCGCCACGGCGGCGGGCAGCCATCTTGAGCTCGGCAGTGATGTTGAAGACGTAAGGGGGGAGACGATCGATGCGCGCAAAGCGGCGCGGCGAACCTGGGTTGGCCATGGTTTCCTCTGAGAACGTAAGCGCCCGGAACCGTCCGAGCGACGCTGGCCGATATGGCGGCCTGGATCAGAAGATAGTGCCGAGACAGGATACCTGTAAAGGACAAAATCCTGTTTTTTTAGATCTTTTCAGAAGTATTTTTTGAAAATACAGGATTTATGTTTCCCTGCGCTGGCCTCTTCGCGGGCTCGCCCGCTCCCACAGGGTTACCCGCAGCCCCTGGGCCTGCGCCGTGGCCGGCACAGGAAAACACCCATAAAAAAACCCCGGCACATGGCCGGGGTTTTCGTGAAACAGGCAGCTATTTCAGCGTGCGTATGTCATCAGCACGTCCGCAGCAGTTTGGCTGTCCACACCCATCATCACGCTCAGGGCAGTGACGGTGAGGATGGAGAAGCCGAACACCTTGCGCGCCCACTTGCTGTCGTCCTCGGCCTTGTAGCCACCCCAGGCCATGTACAGCCAGTACAGGCCCATGGCAGCTGCCACGGCCAGGTAGCCGAGGCCTGCGTAACCGCCGAGGGTGAGCATCAAGGTAGCAAGCACGAAAGCCAGTACGTACAGCACGATCTGCTTCTTCGCCGCCAGAATGCCGCGCGCCACCGGCAGCACCGGAATGTTGGCAGCGCTGTAATCCTTGAAGCGGAAGATGGCAATGGCAAAGCTGTGCGGCATTTGCCACAGGCTGAACATCACCAGCAGGGTTACCGCAGCCAGGTCGAAGCTGTTGCTCACGGCGCAGTAGCCGATCACCGGGGGCATGGCACCCGACAGGCTGCCGACCAAGGTGCCGTGCACCGACTTGCGCTTCAGCCACAGGCTGTAGAAGCCGACGTAGACGACGAACCCTACTGCTGCGCAGAACGCCGACAGCGGGTTGGCCTGGACATACAGCAGGCTGAAACCCGCCACCCCAAGCAGGGTGGCGTAGATCAGCGCGAGGGGCAGCGACATGCCGCCCTGAACCATCACGCGGTTCTTGGTGCGCTCCATCTTGTGGTCGATGTCACGGTCGATGCAGTTGTTGAACACGCACCCGGACGCCACCACCAGCGAAGTACCGATCACCGCCGCCAGGAACAGGGCGAAATCCACATGGCCCTTCGAGGCAAGGAAGAAACCGCCTGCCACGGAAAGCACGTTACCGAAAATGATCCCCGGTTTGGTGATTTGGATAAAGTGCTTAACGGACATGCAGTCTTACCTCACTTGGCCAGCATTTCGAAGTGGATGCTGAACATGATCCACAGCGACAGGCCGACCAGCAGTGCGATCACCAGCGTGGTGAACAGGAACGTCGATACGTTGTTGCGTTGCTCTTTCGAGCGGTCCATGTGCAGGAAGTACACCAGGTGCACAACCACCTGGATCACGGCCATGGCAACGATGATCAGAACGGTCAGGTTCTTCGGCAGGCTGGCGGTCATGGCCAGGCCGAACGGGATCGCGGTCAGGATGATCGACAGTACGAAACCGATCATGTACGACTTGACGCTGCCGTGATTACCTTCGTGATGAGTGTCGTGTGCGTTAGCCATTACAGAACCCCCAGCAGGTAAACGACGGTGAATACGCAGATCCAGACCACGTCCAGGAAGTGCCAGAACAGGCTCAGGCAGCTCATGCGGGTCTTGGCGGTCGGCGTGATGCCGTGCTTGTTGATCTGGTACATCATGATTGCCATCCAGATCAGACCAGCAGTCACGTGCAGGCCGTGGGTACCTACCAGGGCAAAGAAGCCCGACAGGAAGCCACTGCGCTGCGGGCCGAAGCCCTCGCCGATCAGGTGATGGAATTCATAGATTTCCATCGCGATGAAGCCTGCACCGAACAGGAAGGTCACAGCCAACCAGCCCAGCACACCTGCTTTCTTGCCATCGAACATCTTCAGCATGGCGAAGCCGAAGGTGATCGAGGACAGCAGCAGGAACAGCGTTTCAACAGCTACGAAGTCGAGCTGGAAGATGTCGTGACCCGACGGGCCGCCGGCAAAACTGCCGGACAGCACCGCGTAGGTGGCGAAGAGCGACGCAAACAGGATGCAGTCGGTCATCAGGTACAGCCAGAAACCCAGTACGGTCATCTGGCCCGAGTCGTGGTGGTGGTCGTCATGCCCATGGTCGTGACCATGAGCTGCGCCGCCGTGCATTACTTGACTGGACATTGATTACACCCGCTCAAACGATTCGACACGTGCGCCGGCAGGCAGAGCACCTGCTTTGGCCAGCGCTTTCATACGCTCGCCTTCGATGCGCGCCACTTCTTCGGCCGGAACCATGTAGCCCTGGTCGTCACGTGCAGCGTGGCGAACGAAGACCGCGATGGTTGCAACCAGGCTCGCGCCCACCAGCCACCAGATGTGCCAGATGAAAGCGAAGCCGAAGACGGTCAGGAACAGGCCCATGAACAGACCGGTAGCAGTGTTGCTCGGCATGTGGATGGCTTCGTACTTGGCCGGAACCTTGTACGCAACGCCTTCTTCCTTGGCTTCGTGCCAGCAATCCAGGCCAACTTTCTCAGGCATGTGAGCGAAGTTGTAGAACGGAGGTGGCGAAGAAGTCGACCATTCCAGGGTACGGCCGCCCCATGGGTCGCCGGTCACGTCCAGGTTCTGGTTGCGGTCGCGGACCGAAACGTACAGCTGGATCAGCTGGCAAGCGATACCGAACAGGATCAGCACGGCGCCGACAACGGCTACGTACAGGTAGGGTTCCCACAGTGGGTTGTCGGAGTGGTTCAGACGACGGGTCATGCCCATGAAGCCCAGGGCGTACAGCGGCATGAACGCAACGTAGAAGCCCGACAGCCAGAACCAGAAGGCAGCTTTGCCCCACTTCTCGTTCAGGGTGAAGCCGAAGGCTTTCGGGAACCAGAAGGCGAAGCCGGCGATGTAGCCGAATACCGCGCCACCGATGATCACGTTGTGGAAGTGCGCAATAACGAACAGGCTGTTGTGCAGAACGAAGTCGGCACCTGGAACGGCCAGCAGTACGCCGGTCATGCCACCGATGGAGAAGGTGACCATGAAGCCCAGGGTCCAGAGCATCGGCGGGGTGAAGCGCACGCGGCCCTGGTACATGGTGAACAGCCAGTTGAACAGCTTCACACCGGTCGGGATGGAGATCAGCATCGTCGCCAGGCCGAAGAAGGTGTTGACGCTGGCGCCGGCACCCATGGTGAAGAAGTGGTGCAGCCATACCGCAAAGCCAAGGATGGCGATCGCGCCCGATGCGTAGATCATCGAGTGGTGGCCGAACAGGCGTTTGCCCGAGAACGTCGAAGTCACTTCCGAGAACACGCCGAAGGCCGGCAGGATCAGGATGTAAACCTCAGGGTGGCCCCACGCCCAGAACAGGTTGACGTACATCATCGGGTTCCCACCAAGCTCGTTGGTGAAAATGTGGAAGTCCAGATAACGGTCAACAGTCAGCAGCGCAAGTGCAGCAGTCAGGATCGGGAACGATGCAACGATCAGGACGTTGGCCCAGGTGCAGGTCCAGGTGAAGATCGGCATGTCCATCAGCTTCATGCCAGGTGCGCGCATCTTCATCACGGTGACGAGGAAGTTCACGCCGGTAAGCGTCGTACCCAATCCGGATAGCTGTAGCGCCCAGATATAGTAATCGACACCTACTCCAGGGCTGTACTGGATGCCTGCGAGCGGCGGATAGGCAACCCAGCCGGTCTTGGCGAATTCACCAACGCCCAGCGAGATGTTGACCAGCAGCACGCCTGCCAGCAGCAGGTAGAAGCTCAGGGAGTTCAGGAACGGGAAGGCAACGTCACGTGCACCGATCTGCAGAGGAACCGCCAGGTTCATCAGGCCGGTGAAGAACGGCATCGCCATGAAGATGATCATGATCACACCGTGGGCGGTGAAGATCTGGTCATAGTGTTCAGGCGGCAGGTAGCCTTCGGAGCCACCGGTTGCGGCAGCCAGCTGGGTACGCATCATGATGGCGTCGGCAAAGCCGCGCAGCAGCATGACCATCGCGACGATGATGTACATCACGCCGATCTTTTTGTGGTCGACAGTAGTCAGCCACTCGCTCCACAAGTAGGTCCACTTGCGGAAATAGGTGATAAGACCGACGACAGCGATACCGCCGAGCGCGATCATGGCAAGCGTCACCATGACTATCGGCTCGTGATAGGGTATCGCCTCCAGGCTTAATTTACCGAACATCTCTTACTCCTCTGCACCGGCAGCTGGTTGCATACTCGATTCCACACCCTTGGTTGTGGCCAGATCTTTGCTGCCAGCTTCTTCGTGGCTACGGCCGCGGTTCATGCCTTCGTACTTGTCTACGATCAGCTGGAACTGCTCTGGCGATGCCTCGCTATACAGCGCGACTGGGTTGTTTTCGCTTGGTTTGGCCAAGGCGTCGTATTCGGCCTTGTCCAGCTTCTTCGGCGACTGCTTGACCTCGGCGACCCACTTGTCGAAGTCTTCCTGGGAAGTGGCAGTAGCCTTGAATTTCATGCCGGTGAAGCCAGCACCGCTGTAGTTGGCGCTGATACCGTCGAATTCGCCGTTTTCGTTGGCGATCAGGTGCAGCTTGGTGGTCATGCCGGCCATGGCGTAGATCTGGCCGCCCAGGCCCGGGATGAAGAACGAGTTCATCACGGCGTCGGAGGTGACGCGGAAGTTGACCGGGGTGTTAGCCGGGAAGACGATCTTGTTGACCGTGGCAATGCCCTGCTCCGGGTAGATGAACAGCCACTTCCAGTCCAGCGCGACCACGTCGATCTGTACCGGCTTGACGTCGGAGTCCAGCGGACGGTACGGATCCAGCTTGTGGGTGGACTTGTAGGTGACGTAACCCAGGGCGATGATGATCAGGATCGGGATGATCCACACCGCGGCCTCGATCTTGGTCGAGTGCGACCAGTCAGGGGTGTAGGTGGCAGCCTTGTTGGAAGCACGGTACTTCCAGGCGAACGCAAGGGTCATGATGATGACGGGCACCACCACCAGCAGCATCAGCCCGGTAGCGATCAGGATCAGGTTCTTTTGCTCAATGCCGACCTGGCCCTTCGGGTCGAGCAGGGTCCAGTTGCACCCACTGAGTAAAAGCATGCCTAAAAAGGGCAATATGCCAAACAGTCTGGGGTAACGCTTTTTACTCATCTCACGACCTCTAGATCAGCTTGCTTCAATGCAATTTGTGTTTTGGTAGCCAACACTTCGTCCTGCCAAGTGAGGCATGTCGCGCCCGTACTCGCTCCTGCCTGGGTCTGACTGCAGGACCTTGGCTCAAGCGGGTTAGCGGTGCTTTTGGTTTCGTAGGCAACAGGCCTGTACTTCAGACCAAGTCCATTTGGTGCGGGAAAACGCGGAGGGGGGTCCGCCCGGTATCGCCGTTGGGCGAAACTTGACGAAGTCAGCAAAAAGAAGCGCTGGGGCTTCCTTCAATCCTGCGACTCGCAAGCAGTGCCGAACGGGAATTGGGGGCGATTGTAGTTAGGTCGCCAACCCTTGACTATGACTTATTGAGCAACAGTCTTTTACAGAATCTGCAACAATGGCGACTGATTATTCAACTTCGCGACAGTTTGTCGCACCCCGCTTGCCAGGCCTCAAAGCCGCATTCTGCAAGGCTTTGAGATTGATCCAGATCAAGCGGGCGGCAACTTTTCCCTGTTCTCGCGGGCTGTAAAAGACCCCACACAAATCGGGACTTTTGTCTAAGCCTGGCGGCGGTTTCGGTAGATGCCGAGCGGCACCAGCACAGCGGTCAGAACGAAGGCAACCAGCGCCCATTGCGCCAGCGACAAACCGAGGATCGGTGGGTATGGCGTGCTGCAGAAGCCGTCGACCTGGAATGCCAAGGGCCACAGCTTGGCCAGCGGCAGGTCATCGACGATCGGCTGGAGCGTATCGATACCACAACTGACCATCGGGTTGGCGAGTATATACACATGGTTGCCAGCCGCAATCATTCCGCCAATGGCACTGAGCACGACCAGGGCCTCGAAGAAGGTCAGGCTACGGCGCCCGGGCATGGCCGCCGCGATGAACGCGAACACGGCAATGAACAGCAGTGCGTAGCGCTGCAGGATGCACAACGGGCACGGCGCCTCGCCCAGTACCACCTGCATGTAGAGCGCGCCGCCGATCAGCGAAATGCAGATCAGGCCCAGCAGCACCAGAAAGCGCCGTTCCCGATTCAGGCGCGATGTTTGTTCGTTCATTACCGGTTCCTTCGATGGAAAGTGGCAGCGTGGTCCGCCTGCCCTGGCGCAAGTCTACACGCTGAGCGGGGCCTGTGAGCGTGCCGAGGAAGCGGCGTGATAGCACTGCGCAGGGCTATCCGGTGTGGCTGAGACCGGCCAGAACGAGGTCGGTTCAACGGCGGGCGGCAAAAAACCAGTGCCCGGGCGCCGCGCAGGGGCAAGCCCCTCGACACCCGGAAGTGAAGGATACCGTGATTAAAGGATGATTAAGAATGAAAGCGGCGCTGGTGCTTTCATCTTTCCTTTATATATAGGCACAAAGGTGTGATGCGTGGCATGCCGCTGGAAATGCATAAGCCTGGACCGGCCCTATCGCCGGCAAGCCGGCGATAGGGCCGGTACGGCCACTACATCACTCCAGCGCCGCCGCCGGCCCGAAGAACTCGTAGCGGCTCTGCTGTTCCGGCACGCCCAGGCCCTTGAGCTGGCGCTTGACCGCCGCCATGAAGCCCTTCGGCCCAAGGAAGTACGCATCCACGTCCCGTTCACGCGGCAGCCACTCGGCCAGCAGGTCTTCGCTCAGCACGCCCACGGCATTGGCCGCACCACCATCCGCCTCGGCATAGCAGTAGAAGCGCTTGAGCTGCGGGTGGCGCGCCGCCAGGCCATCGATCCAGTCACGGAAGGCATGCACCGCACCATTGCGTGCGCAGTGAATGAAATGCACCTGACGCCCGGTGTGCAGGGCGGCCTGCAGCATCGCCAGGGTCGGGGTAATGCCCACACCGCCGCTGATCAGTACCAGCGGCTTGGCACTGGCTGTCAGGGTGAAGTCACCTGCTGGCGGGAACAGTTGCAGGGTATCGCCAACCTGCAACTGGTCATGCAGGTAGTTGGACACCTTGCCGCCCGCCTCGCGCTTGACGCTGATGCGGTACTCCTTGCCGTCGCACAACGCCGACAGCGAATAGTTGCGGCGCTGTTCGGCACCGTCGATGTTCAGTTTCAGGCCAATGTACTGCCCGGGCTCGGCCTTGAGCACCGGTTTGCCGTCTACAGGGGCGAAGTAGAACGAAACGATTTCGCTGCTTTCCTGTTCGCGGCGCACCAGGCGGAACTCGCGGGTCCCGCGCCAGCCACCTTCGGCCGCTTCCTTTTGCTGGTAAAGGTTTTCTTCGGCACCGATCAGGATGTCGGCCAACTGACCATAGGCAGCGCCCCAAGCCTCGATCACCGCCGGGGTGGCAATGTCCTTGCCCAGCACTTCCTCGATGGCGCGCAGCAGGCAACTGCCGACGATCGGGTAGTGCTCCGGCAGAATCTGCAGGGCGACGTGCTTGTTGATGATCTGCCCGACCAGGCCGCCCAGTTGCTCCAGCTGGTCGATGTGGCGGGCATACATCAGCACCCCGTTGGCCAGTGCGCGCGGCTGGTCGCCGCTGGCCTGGTGGGCCTGGTTGAACAGCGGACGCACCTCGGGGTACTCGCTGAGCATCATCTTGTAGAAGTGAGTGGTCAGCGCTTCCCCGCCGCTTTCCAGCAGTGGGACGGTGGCCTTGATGATCGCACGTTGGTCGGCATTGAGCATTGCGGTGACTCCTGGGCCTAGGGCTTCAAATGATGCCTAGGTCATTACACCAATCGTGCCAACTTAAGTTTCCAACGAAATCAACCACTTGAGGCTTACCATGTCAAAAAGACCCAGCACGCCGTATAGTCATAAAGACCTACTGGAGTCCATATGACCACAAAGCCTTTGCTCACCACGTTGCTGCCACTGGTCAGTGACCTGTCCCGCGAACTGCCCGACCAGGAGCGCTATCGCCGCCTGTTGCAGGCCATGCGCAGCCTGCTGCCATGCGATGCCGCCGCGCTGCTGCGCCTGGACGGCGAATGGCTGGTACCGCTGGCCGTGGACGGGCTGAGCCCCGATACCCTCGGCCGGCGGTTCCGGGTGAGCGAACACCCGCGCTTCCAGATCCTGCTCAGCCGCCCCGAGCCCACCCGCTTCGCCAGCGATTCCGAGCTGCCCGACCCCTATGATGGCCTGGTGACCGCCGTCGCGGCCTCGCTCGAAGTTCACGACTGCATGGGCTGCCCGTTGATGGTCGATGAGCGCCCATGGGGCCTGGTCACCCTCGATGCGCTGACCCCGGGGCAGTTCCAGAGCCTGGAGCTGGACGCCCTGCAAGCTTTCGCCAGCCTGGCCGCCGCGACCGTAACCGTGGCCGAGCGTATTCAACACTTGGCCCTGCGCGCCGAAGACGAACATCACCGCGCCGAAATCTACCGCCAGGCCAGTGGCCAGCACCAGGAGCTGATCGGCCAAAGCCCGGCCCACAAACGCTTGGTGGAAGAGATCCGCCTGGTCGGTGGCAGCGACCTGACGGTACTGATCACCGGCGAAACCGGTGTTGGCAAGGAGTTGGTGGCGCAGGCCCTGCACCAGGCCAGTAGCCGCGCCAACCAGCCGCTGGTCAGCCTCAATTGCGCAGCCCTGCCGGACACCCTGGTGGAAAGTGAGCTGTTCGGCCATGTGCGCGGGGCCTTCACCGGCGCGCACGGCGAGCGCCGCGGCAAGTTTGAACTGGCCAACGGCGGCACGCTGTTCCTCGACGAAGTCGGCGAACTGCCGCTGACCGTGCAGGCCAAGCTGCTGCGCGTTTTGCAAAGCGGTCAGTTGCAACGCCTGGGGTCGGACCGCGAGCACCGCGTGGACGTGCGCCTGATCGCCGCCACCAACCGTGACCTGGCGGCCGAAGTGCGCAACGGCAACTTCCGCGCCGACTTCTATCACCGCCTCAGCGTGTACCCGCTGCAGGTACCGCCACTGCGCGAACGTGGGCGTGATGTGCTGCTATTGGCCGGCTACTTCCTCGAACAGAACCGTTCGCGCCTGGGCCTGAACAGCCTGCGCCTGAGCAGTGAGGCCCAGGCCGCGCTGCTGGCGTATGCATGGCCTGGCAACGTGCGCGAACTGGAACACCTGATCGGCCGTTCAGCGCTCAAGGCGCTGGGCCAACACCCCGACCGGCCACGTATCCTGACCCTTGAGGCCAGCGACCTGGACGTGCGTACAACGGCACCGGCGGCCGCAGCCACGCCCCCCCCCGCCCCGCCGCTGTCGGTAGCCAACCTGCCCGAAGGTGGCCTGCGCGAGGCCGTCGACAGCTACCAGCGCCAGGTGATCGAAGCGTGCCTGCAACGGCATCAGGACAACTGGGCGGCAGCGGCGCGCGAGCTGGGTCTGGACCGTGCCAACCTCAGCCGATTGGCCCGTCGGCTGGGGCTTCGCTGAGGTTTATCTACAAAAGGATTAACCCAGAAAGCCATCTGGTTGCTTCCCGCCTGGCTGCTATATCTCCCTAACCACCCCACTCTCGGCTGCCTGGTCGAGGCTGTGCGTAACACCCCTGCACGGGTCCTGTTACTGCGGTTGTAGCCCGATAACGGGCTGGGGGATCCGGACACCAGCAGGGAGCATCCATGGACAACATCGTCGTCGCCGATAAGCAAACTGAAGTCGCCACTCAGAGCGCCTGGGGCAATATCAATCTCAAAGGGCCAGGCGTCGTGCAGATGCCCGTGGCTCCCGATCAGCTGGCCACCGTCACCCAGCGCGGGCAGGACTTGGTCCTCACCCTGAAGTCCGGGGAAAAAATCACCATCGGCAATTTCTTCGCAGTGGACCAGGCCGGTGTCGGCAGCGACATTGTCTTCGTTGGCGAGGACGGCACCCTGTGGCACGCCCAGTACAATGCGGCGGCATTCGAGGGCTTCACCTTCGAAGACGTAAACTCCCTGGATGAGCTGGTTGCAGGCCTGGGTACCGCTGGCAGCGCCATGCCTACCTGGGCGATTGCCGGGCTCAGCCTGCTCGGTGCCGGCGGTGCGGCGGCGGCGGCCGGCAGCGGGGGTGGCGGTGGCGGGGGTGGCGCCGACCCGGACACCACCCCACCGGCCACGCCCATCGACCTGTTGGTATCGCCCGATGGCCTGCGCCTGACCGGCCGTGCCGAAGCCGGCTCGACGGTAACCGTACGCGGGGCCGACGGCGCAGTGCTGGGCACTGCCGTAGCCGGCGCCGACGGCCAGTTCAGCATCACCCTGCAACCTGCGCAAACCGATGGTCAGGCCCTGGAGGTCAGTGCCAGCGACGCCGCCGGCAATGTTTCACCGCCGGCCAGCATCAACGCGCCAGATATCGACACGCCCGACACCACGGCCCCTGACCAGCCGAGTGACCTGGCCCTTGCCAATGGCGTTACCCTCAGCGGTCGCGGCGAGCCGGGTGCCACCGTGCAGGTGCGCGATACTGCCGGTAACCTGATTGGCAGCGGCGTGGTCAACGCCGACGGCACTTTCAGCCTCACGCTTTCCCCCGCACAAGCCAACGGTGAAGCCCTGGACATACGCCAGGTAGATGCCGCCGGCAACAGCTCGACACCCTTGGTGTTCACAGCCCCGGATATCACCGCCCCGGCTGCACCGAGCGCACTGGTGGTCAGCCAGGACGGTACGGTACTCACTGGCCGTGCCGAACCCGGCAGCACCGTACGTATCCTCGCCGCCGACGGCAGCCAGCTGGGCACCGCAGTGGTCGGCGCCACGGGCGTATTCAGCATTACCCTCAGCCCGGCGCAAGTGGATGGCCAAACACTGCAAGCCACGGCCACCGACGCAGCTGGCAACACCTCTACCGCCAGTTCGGTGACCGCGCCGAGCGTCGACGGCGGCGACACCACCCCACCGCAAGCACCCAGCGACCTGGCCATCGGCCTGGCCGGCAGCCAGCTCAGCGGCCGTGGCGAAGCCGGCAGCACCGTGCAGGTGCGTGATGCCGCAGGCACGGTCATCGCGACCGGCACCGTCGGCGCGGATGGCACCTTCGTCATTACCCTGGACCCGGCCGTCAAGGATGGCAGCACCCTGCAAGTCACCCTTACCGACGCTGCCGGCAACGTGTCGCAGCCAGGCGCAGTGACGTCGCCCGACCTGCTGCCACCGGCACAGCCCACCGACCTGGCACTGGCGGACGGGGTGACCTTCACCGGCCGCGGCGAACCGGGGGCCACCGTACAGGTGCGCGACGCTGCCGGTAACCTGCTCGGCTCGGCGGTGGTCAACCAGGACGGAACGTTCAGCCTGAGCCTGTCCCCTGCCCAGGCCAACGGTGAAGCGCTTGACGTACGCCTGGTCGACGCCGCCGGCAACAGCTCGACGCCCCTGCAATTCAACGCCCCGGACATTACTGCGCCGGATGCCGTCAGCGATATCCTGGTCGGTGCGGGCGGCACCCGCCTCAGTGGCCATGGTGAAGCCGGGGCTTCTGTGGAAGTGCGGGACGCCGACGGCAACCTGCTGGGTCGTGGCGTGGTCACGGCCAACGGCACCTTCCTGATCGACCTCGACCCGGCCGTGCAACCCGGCGACCAGCTGACCCTGCTGCAAGTGGACCCCAGCGGCAATGCTTCGGTGGCCGTCGAGTACGATGTACCGCTCACCACTGCCCCGGCCAGCCCCAGCGGGCTGGCCATCGATGCCGATGGCACTACCCTCACGGGCAGCGCCCCTGCCGGCAGCCGAGTGGAAGTACGCGATGCCAGCGGCACGCTGATTGGCAGCGCCGTAGCCAACGCCGACGGCAGCTTCAGCATCGAGCTCACCCCTGCCCAGGCCAACGGCGAACTGCTGAACGTACTGGCCCTCGATGCCGAGGGCGTGTCCTCCGTGCCCACCCAGATCACCGCGCCCGATATCACGGCACCCGCGGCACCTGCCGAGCTGGCAGTCAGTGCCGACGGCAGCGTGATCACCGGCCGCGCCGAACCCGGCAGCACCGTGCGCATCGTGGCTGCCGATGGTACCGAGCTGGGTAGCGCCGTGGTCGGCCCGACCGGGGTGTTCAGCATCGAGCTGGCCCCACCACAAACCGACGGTGAAGTGCTGCAAGCCACCGCCACCGATGCGGCGGGCAACACCTCAGCCACCAGCGCGGTGACCGCGCCGGACCTTGATGGGGTCGATACCACGCCACCAGCAGCGCCGACCGACCTGGCCATAGCGCTGGCCGGTAGCCAGCTGAGCGGGCGTGGCGAACCGGGCGCCAGCGTGCAAGTCCGTGATGCGGCCGGGAATATCCTGGCCACCGGCAGCGTAGGTGCCGACGGCAGCTTCACCATCACCCTGGACCCGCCGGTGAACGACGGCAGTGCACTGCAAGTGACCCTGACCGATGCTGCCGGCAACCAGTCGCCCAACGGCTCGGTCACCTCACCCGACCTGCAGCCACCTGCGCCGCCAACCGAATTGGCCCTGCTTGGTGGGGTCACTTTCAATGGCCGCGGCGAGCCCGGCGCCACCGTGCAGGTGCGCAACGCGGCTGGCACCCTTATCGGCAGCGGCGTGGTCGGTGCGGACGGGGCGTTCAGCCTGTCCTTGTCACCTGCCCAGGCCAATGGCGAGGCCCTGGATGTGCGCCTGGTCGATGCTGCCGGTAACAGCTCGACACCGCTGGAATTCACCGCACCCGACACCACGCCACCGGCTGCCGTAAGCAACATCGTGGTCGGCGCCGACGGCCTGGCGCTGAGTGGGCGTGGTGAAGCCGGCGCCACCGTAGAAGTGCGAGATGCCGACGGCACCGTGATCGGCAGCGGCGTGGTCAGCGCTAACGGTACCTTCCTGATCGACCTCGAACCGGCCGTGCAGCCCGGCGCGCAACTGAGCCTGGTGCAGACCGACCCGAGTGGCAATGCCTCCGAGGCCTTGGAGTTCGCAGTGCCGACCACGCCTGCGCCCGCCAGCCCCAGCGACCTGGTGGTTGCCGAAGACGGCAGCAGCATCAGCGGCACCGCGCCGGCCGGCACCCGCGTGGAGGTCCATGATGCCAATGGCACGCTGCTTGGCAGTGGGGTTGCAGGCGACGATGGCAGCTTCACCGTCACCCTCGTACCCGCCCAGGCCAATGGCGAACTGCTGGACGTGGTGGCCATTGATGGCAGCGGTGCTTCGTCCCTGCCAGCCCAGATCTCCGCACCGGACATCACCCCACCGGTCACCCCCAGCGAGCTGGTGATCAGCGCCGACGGCAGCGTGCTCAGCGGCCGCGCCGAAGCCGGCAGCACCGTACGCGTGCTGGCGGCCGACGGCACCACGGTGCTTGGCACCGCGGTAGTCGGTGCCACCGGCAGCTTCAGCATCACCCTCGACCCCGCCCAGGTAAACGGCGAGGTGCTGCAAGTTACCGCTACCGATAATGCCGGCAACGCTTCTGCGGCCGGCACCGTCACCGCCCCAGACATTGACGGTGGCGACAACACAGCACCGCTGGCACCCACAGACCTGGTGATCGGCCTGGCCGGCGGCCAGCTGAGCGGTCGCGGCGAACCCGGCACCCGCGTGGAGGTGCGTGACGCCCAAGGTAATGTGCTGGCCAACGGCACGGTCAACCCGGATGGCAGCTTCGTCCTCACCCTGAGCCCAGCCGTCGACGACGGCAGCGTCCTGCAAGTGACCCTGACCGACGCTGCCGGCAACGTTTCGCAACCTGGCACGGTCACCGCACCGGACCTGCAGGCCCCGGCCCAGCCGACCGACCTGGCCCTGGCCGATGGCGTCACCTTCACTGGCCGTGGCGAACCTGGCGCCACCGTGCAGGTGCGCAATGCGGATGGCACCGTGATCGGCAGCGGCGTGGTCGGTGCGGACGGGGCGTTCAGCCTGTCCTTGTCACCTGCCCAGGCCAATGGCGAAGCCCTGGATGTGCGCCTGGTCGATGCTG
Organism: Pseudomonas sp. TJI-51; assembly: GCF_000190455.2. Classification (NCBI taxonomy): domain Bacteria; kingdom Pseudomonadati; phylum Pseudomonadota; class Gammaproteobacteria; order Pseudomonadales; family Pseudomonadaceae; genus Pseudomonas; species Pseudomonas sp. TJI-51. The sequence goes on along the minus strand of NZ_AEWE02000028.1, from coordinate 17,441 downwards.
CCGGCAACAGCTCGACACCGCTGGCATTCACCGCACCCGACACCACGCCACCGGCGGCTGTGAGCGACATCGTGGTCGGCGCCGATGGCCTGGCGCTGAGTGGGCGCGGCGAAGCCGGCGCCACCGTTGAAGTGCGCAATGCCGACGGCACCGTGATCGGCAGCGGCGTGGTCGCTGCCAATGGCGTTTTCCTGATCGACCTGAATCCCGGCACGCAACCCGGCGCTCAGTTGAGTCTGGTGCAAACCGACCCGAGCGGTAATACCTCCGAAGCGCTGCAGTTCGAGGTGCCGGTCACCCCTGCCCCTGCCAGCCCGAGCGACTTGATAGTCGCCGAAGATGGCAGCAGCATCAGCGGCGCCGCGCCGGCCGGCAGCCGCGTGGAGGTCTACGGCGCCGACGGAACGCTGGTTGGCAGTGTGCAGGTTGGCCAGGACGGCACCTTCACGGTCATTCTCAACCCGGCCCAGGCCAATGGCGAACTGCTGGAGGTGGTGGCCATCGATGGCAGCGGTGCTTCGTCCCTTCCAGCCCAGGTCTCCGCACCGGACATCACCCCACCGGTCACCCCCAGCGAGCTGGTAATCAGCGCCGACGGCAGCGTGGTCACCGGCCGCGCAGAAGTCGGCAGCACCGTACGCGTGCTGGCGGCCGATGGCACCACTGTGCTTGGCACCGCGGTAGTCGGTGCCACCGGCAGCTTGAGCATTACCCTGGACCCCGCCCAGTTGAACGGCGAGGTGCTGCAAGTTACCGCTACCGATGCCGCCGGCAATGCTTCTACGGCCGGCACGGTCACCGCACCAGACATTGACGGTGGCGACAACACGCCACCGGAAGCCGCCACCAACCTGCTTGTCGGCCTGGCCGGTGCCCAGCTCAGCGGCCGCGGTGAAGCCGGTGCCAGCGTGCAAGTGCGCGACGCCCAAGGCAACGTGCTGGCAAACGGCACGGTCAACCCGGATGGCAGCTTCACCCTGGCCCTGGAACCTGCAGTCAAGGACGGCAGCACCTTGCAAGTGGTGCTGACCGACGCCGCCGGCAATGCCTCCGCCCCTGCGTCGGTGGTAACACCGGACCTGCAGGCGCCCGCGCAGCCCACCGGTCTGGCGCTGGTCGACGGCGTCACCCTCATCGGTAGCGGCGAGCCAGGCGCCAGCGTGCAGGTGCGCGATGCCGCGGGCACCCTGCTGGGCAGCGCTCAGGTCAACGACGACGGCACGTTCAGCGTGACCCTGACCCCAGCACAGGCCAATGGCGAAGTGCTGGACATTCGCCTGGTGGATGCTGCCGGCAACATTTCCTCGCCACTGCAGTACCAGGCGCCAGACACCACTGCCCCGGCGCAGGTCAGCAATATCGTGGTCGGCGCCGATGGCCTGGCCTTGAGCGGGCGTGGCGAAGCCGGCGCTACCGTGCAGGTGCGCAACGCCAACGGCACCCTGATCGGCAGCGGCGTGGTGACCGCGAACGGCACCTTCCTGCTCGACCTCGACCCGGCCGCGTTGCCGGGTGAACGCCTGAGCCTGGTCCAGACCGACCCGAGCGGCAACGCCTCGCTGGCGCTGGACTATGACGTGCCGCTGGTAACCGTACCGCTCAGCCCAAGCGACCTGGTGGTCGCCGAAGACGGTACCAGCGTCAGTGGCTCGGCCCCCGTGGGCAGCCGCGTGGAAGTGCATGATGCCGAGGGTGCGCTGATCGGTAGCGTGGTGGTCGGCGCTGAAGGCACCTTCACCGTGGACTTCAACCCGGCCCAGGCCAATGGCCAACTGCTGGATGTGGTAGCCATCGACAACAACGGCACTTCGTCCCTGCCGGTACAGGTCAGCGCACCAGACATCACGCCACCGGTGGCGCCTAGCGAACTGGCCATTACCGCCGACGGTACCGCCGTCAGCGGCCGTGCCGAACCTGGCAGCACCGTGCGCGTGCTGGCGGCCGATGGCAGCACCGTACTTGGCACCGTGGTGGTGGGCGCCAGTGGTGCGTTTGAAATCACCCTTAGCCCTGCCCAGGTGGCGGGCGAACAGTTGCAAGTGGTTGCCACCGACGCAGCCGGCAATGCCTCGCAGGCGGGCAGCCTTACCGCACCGGTCATCGACAACGGCGGCGACACCACGCCACCAGAGCCTGCCACCAACCTGGCGATCAGCAATGACGGCCGCACCGTGTCCGGCCGCGGCGAAGCCGGCACCACCGTAGAGGTACGCAACGACCAAGGCCAACTGCTGGCCAGCGGCACCGTGCAGCAGGACGGCAGTTTCAACGTTACCCTGCCTACCCCGGTGGTGGATGGCTCGTCACTGCAAGTGACCTTGACCGATGCCGCTGGCAACGTGTCCAGCCCAAGCCCGCTGACCGCACCGGATCAGGTGGCGCCACTGCAACCCACCGACCTGGCGCTGGTCGATGGCGTCAGCCTGACCGGCAATGCCGAGGCCGGTGCCCGGGTAGAGGTACGCGACGCTGCTGGCAACGTGATCGGCAGTACCCTCGCCGAAGCGGATGGCAGTTTCAGCCTCATCCTCGCCCCGGCGCAGGCCAATGGCGAAACCGTCAGCGTGCGGGTGACCGACGCCGCAGGCAACACCTCGCTGCCCTTGAGCTACGTAACCCCGGACATCACCCCGCCCGGCATTATCAGCAATGTTGTGCTGGGTGCTGGCAGCCTGGTCGTTTCCGGCCGTGGTGAAGCGGGTGCCACGGTTGAAATCCGGGATGGCAATGGCAACGTGATCGGCACCGGGGTGGTCGCAGCGAATGGCACCTTCCTGATCGACCTCGACAGCCCACTGGCCGCAGGCGACGCCATTGCCTTGCAACAGACCGATGCCGCCGGCAACCCTTCGGTTGCCCTGACGGTCACCGTACCGGCCATTGCCGTGCCGGACAGCCCGACGGGGCTGGTGGTAGCTGCCGATGGCAGCGCCATCAGTGGTACGGCCCCGGCTGGCAGCCTGGTGGAAGTGCGGGATGCCCAAGGCGGTGTGCTGGGTAGCGTGCAAGTCGGCAACGACGGCAGCTTCAACATCCCCCTCAGCCCTGCCCAGGCGAACGGCGAGCTGCTGGATGTGGTAGCCATCGACGCGGATGGCAACAGCTCACTGCCGACCCAGATCGGCGCACCGGACATAACCCCGCCCAACGAGGCCAGCGAGTTGCAACTGAGCAACGATGGCAGCGTATTGACCGGCCGTGGCGAACCCGGCACCCGCGTGCAGGTGGTGGACGCCCAGGGCAACGTACTGGGTAATGCCCAGGTGGGCGCCGATGGCGTGATCAGCGTGGTCCTGAACCCGGCGCAAACCGATGGCCAGGAGCTGGACGTGGTGCTGCGTGACGCCGCTGGCAACAGCTCGACCGCCACCGTTATCGCACCTGACCTGGATGGCCCGCTGCAACCGTCGGGGCTGGCCATCGACAGCGCCGGCATCCACCTCACCGGCCAGGGCCAGAGCGGCTCGCTGGTCACCGTGCGCGATGCCGACGGCAATGTGCTGGGGACCGCCACCGTGGGCGGGGACGGGCGCTTCGACGTCACCCTCAACGCACCGCAGCGCAATGGCGAAAGCCTGACCGTGGAAGCCACCGACAGCCAAGGCAACAGCGCCGGGCCAGTGGACTTCACCGCGCCAGACAGTACCCCGCCGCAAGCAGTGACCAACCCGGCCATCGATGGCGACGGCGTCACGGTCACCGGCAACGGTGAACCGGGTGCGACCGTGACCGTACGCGGGCCGGACGGCAGCGTACTGGGCAGCATCGTGGTAGGCGCCGGTGGTGCGTTCGAAATCAGCCTCGATACCCCGCAAACCAACGGTCAGGCCCTGACCGTCGAGCAGCGCGACGCCAGTGGCAACCTGTCGACCGCGGTCGATCTGTCGGCACCGGATACCCAGGCCCCCGACACACCCACCGGCCTGGTACTGGCGGGTGACGGTGGCAGCCTGAGCGGTAGCGGCGAGCCGGGGGCGCAGGTAACCGTGACCGGCGCCGGCGGCGCCGTGCTGGGCACTGCCACCGTACAAACGGACGGCAGCTTCCAGGTGACCATCGACCCACCGCAGCTCAATGGCCAGACCTTGGCCGTCACCCAGGCGGACGCGACCGGCAATACCTCCACCGCCGGCAGCGTCACCGCGCCGGACCTGGAAGCCCCGGTAGCCGCTGAAGGCCTAGGCATCAATGGCACGGGCACGGCACTCACCGGCCAGGCCGAACCAGGCAGTACCGTGCAGGTGCGCAACGGCGCTGGCGACCTGCTGGGCTCCGCGCAGGTGGAAGAGGACGGCAGCTTCAGCGTGCCCCTGGCCCCCGCCCAGACCAACGGCGAAACCGTGTCGGTGGTAGTGGTCGATGCTGGCGGCAACACGTCGCCATCCGTGGCGTTCACTGCCGACGACAGCACCGCACCGCAAGCACCGGGTGGCCTGACCATAAGCGCGGGCGGCGACACCGTTCAGGGTACGGGCGAAGCAGGCAGCACCGTCGAGGTACGCAACGCCGCCGGCGACCTGCTGGGCAGCGTGGTGGTGCCGGTTGGCGGCAGCTTCACTGTCGCGGTCAGCCCGGCCCAGCTCGATGGCCAGGCGCTGCAGGTGACCTTGACCGATGTGGCGGGCAATGTCTCCGACAGCACCCCGATCACTGCACCCGACCTCACCCCGCCGGCCTTGCCCACCGGGGTGGTGGTCAGCGAAGACGGCAGCACGGTCAGCGGCAATGCACCGGGCGCTGATACCGTGACGGTGCGTGACGGCGCAGGCGTGGAAACCACGGTTGAAGTGAACCCCGACGGCAGCTTCAACGTGCCACTGCCAACCCCGCAGAACAACGGCGAAAGCGTGACCGTGATCGTCACCGACCCGGCGGGCAACAGCTCGGCACCGGTTACCGTTACCGCACCCGACACCACCGACCCGGAAGCTGCCAGCGGCGTGACTGTGAGCCCCGACGGCAGCAGCGTCGGCGGCACTGCAGAGCCGGGCAGCACCGTGGTCATCCGCAACCCGGACAACAGTGACCGTGGCACCACCACCGCAGGGCCGGATGGTACCTTCGTGGTGCCGGTCGACCCGCCGCTGGCCGCTGGCGAAGAGGTCAGCGTGGTGGTCATCGACCCGGCCGGCAATGAATCCGACGGTGTGACCCTGACTGGCCCGACCGGCAGCGAAGTGGCCACCCCGGCGGACCTGGCCATCAGCGCCGACGGCTTCGTGCTGACGGGCACCGGCACGGTGGGCGCGTTGATCACCGTGACATCCGCCGGCACCACGCTGGGCACGGCGACGGTGGGCAGCGATGGTGTCTTCCGGGTGTTCTTCAGCAACGCCCAGCTCAACGCACAGACCTTGCAGGTCAGCGCGCGGATCGGCGCCGACGGCCAGCCCTCGGTACCGGCCACCGTGGTCGCCAACGATATCACTGCACCTGAAGCCCCGAGCGCCACCATCGACCGCACCGGCAGCACGCTGACCGGCCAAGGCGAAGTGGGTGCCAACGTGCGGGTCACCGACGCCCAGGGGAATGTGCTGGGTAGCGGCGTGGTCGGCAGCAATGGCCTGTACAGCATCACCCTGTCACCGGCGGCGGCCAACGGCCAGAACCTGATCGTCACCCAGGCCGACGCTGCGGGTAACGTGTCGCTGGCCGCCAGCCTGCAGGCACCCGACCTGCAGGCCCCAGCCGCCGCCAGCAACCTCAGCCTGAACGCCGCCGCCACCGTGGTCAGCGGCCAGGGCGAAGCCGGTGCCAGTGTCACTGTGCGCGATGCCAGTGGCGCCATCCTGGCTACCGGCACCGTCAACCAAAGCGGCCAGTTCCAGATCACCCTGCCCAGCGCGCAAGTCAGCGGCAGCCCGCTGCAGGTCACCCTCAGTGATGCCGCAGGCAACGTATCTGGCCCCGCCAGCCTGGCTACCCCGGATCGCACGCCACCTGCCGCCATCGCCGACCCGCTGCTCAGTGCCGACGGCAGGCAGCTTTCCGGTAGCGGTGAAGTGGGCGCTACGGTACAGGTCAGCAATGCCGCCGGTACTGTGCTGGGTAGCGCCACGGTGGGCGCCGATGGCCGCTTCACCGTGACGTTCGATACGCCGCAAAACAGCGGCCAGGCCATTGGTGTGACGCAAGTGGACGCCGCCGGCAATACCTCGCCAGCGGTGAACGTGGCCACGCCAGACCTGACCCCGCCTGCACCGCTGACCAATGTGGTGCTGAACAACAACGGCCTGACCCTCAGTGGCCTGGGCGAAGCCGGCGCCAGCGTGACCGTGCGCGGGCCTGACGGCACCATCATCGGCACCGGCCTGATCGCGGCCAACGGCAGCTTCAGCCTGACCTTGACCACTGCCCAGCTCAACGCCCAGCAACTGAGCGTGACCCAGACCGATGCCGGCAACAACACCTCCAACGCCGTGGCGGTGACCGCACCCGACTTCACCCCGCCAGCAGCCCCCACGGCATTGGCCCTGTCGGCGACGGGGCTGCAACTGACCGGTAACGCCGAAGCCGGCAGCACCGTGACCGTGCGCGATGCCGGCGGCAGTGTGCTGGGCAGCGTGGTGGCCAGCAGCAACGGCACTTTCCAGGTCACGCTGAACAGTGCCCAGACCAATGGCCAGAACCTGCAGGTAACTGCCACCGACGCGGCGGGCAATGTATCGCCTGCGGCGCCGTACACGGCCGCCGATACCACGCCGCCCGCGGCGGTCAGTAACCTGGCGGTGTCTGCCGATGGCGCGACCCTTACCGGCCAGGGTGAAGCAGGTGCGACGGTCACCGTACGCGCCCCGGACGCGACCATACTGGGTACCGCAACCGTGGCCGCCGATGGCAGCTTCAGCGTGGCCTTGTCGCCTGCGGCGCTCACCGGTGAACGCCTGGGCGTGGTGCAAACCGATGCCGCGCAAAACGCCTCGCCTGAGCAAAACGTGACTGCGCCAGGCATTCTGGCCCCCGCCACGCCAGACAACCTGGTGCTGGCTGCAGACGGTCTATCGATCACCGGCACCGCCACGGCGGGCAGCACGGTCACTGTTTACGGCCCCAACGGCGCGGTGCTGGGCAGCAGCCCGGTCGCCAACGACGGCACCTTCAGCGTCAACCTGGGCAGCGCACAGGCCAATGGCGAAGTGCTGCAAGTGAGCGCAATGGCCAGCGATGGCAGCCTGTCGCTGCCGGCCACATTGCAGGCGCCGGACACCACGGCGCCGCAGCCGCTCAGCAACCTGGTGCTGTCCAGCGACGGCCTGGTCCTGACCGGGCGCGGCGAACCAGGCGCCACCGTTACCGTGGTCGGTGAAGGCGGTATCGACCTGGGCACGACAGTGGTCGATGCCAATGGCAACTTCAGCGCCACCCTGGGCAGCGTCCAACTCAACGGCGAACAGCTCAGCGCCAGCCAGGCCGATGCGGCCGGCAACGAGTCCAACAGCGTGAGCATCACTGCCCCCGACCGCGTGGCACCGGATGCCGCCGCAGACCT
>NZ_AEWE02000028.1:7589-9899 GCF_000190455.2 Pseudomonas sp. TJI-51 | reverse complement strand
TGTGGGTATGGGCTGCCGATGGCAGCGTGCTGGGCACGGCCGTAGTGCGCGCCGACGGCAGCTTCCAGGTCGTGCTCGCCTCGCCGCAAGCCAACGGTCAGCCGCTACAGGTGCTTCTGACCGATGCGGCCGGCAACCAGTCGGCCGCCAGCACCATCACCGCGCCAGACACTACACCACCTGCGGCGCCGAGCGACCTGGCGGTTTCCGGCGATGGTGTCACCCTGACCGGCCGCGGCGAAGTCGGCGCCGAGGTGACCGTGACCGACCCGAGCGGCGCCCCGATCGGCAGCGCCATCGTCGATGCCAGCGGGCACTTCACCATTACCCTGAACCCGGCACTGGGCAATGCCGAGCTGCTCAGCTTCACCCAGGCCGACGCCGCCGGTAACGTGTCGGCAGCAGCGACCCTGCAGACCCCGGACTTCACCCCACCTGCCCCGCTCACCCAGGTGGCGATCAACGCCGACGGCAGTGTGGTCACTGGCCTGGGTGAGGCCGGCGCCACCGTGATCGTGAGCAACGCCGCCGGTAGCGTACTGGGAACCGCTACGGTGCTGGCCGACGGCAGCTTCAGCGTCGTGTTGTCGCCTGCACAAATCGACAACCAGGTGCTGTCGGTACTGCAGGCCGATCCGCCCGGCAACGTCAGCGCGCCCGTCAGCGTGCAGGCGCCGGACTTCACGCCGCCCGCTGCTGCAACCGAGTTGCGGCTCAATGCGGCAGGCGATGAGCTGACCGGGGTTGGCGAAGCGGGTACCACGGTGCGCGTCTATGTGGGTACAACGCAAATCGGCACCACCACGGTCGCTGCCGACGGCACCTTCAGCGTCGGCCTGGACACCGCCCAGCTCAATGGCCAGCAGGTGCAGGTAACCCTCACCGACGCCAGTGACAACGTGTCGCCGATCAGTATCGTCACGGCAGTCGACGTAACGCCGCCGGCCATCGTCATTGCCAGCATCAACGACAGCGGTACCCAGTTGATCGGCACCGCCGAGGCCGGTACCCGGGTCACGGTGATAAACAACAACGGTGACCTGCTGGGCCAGGTGACGGTCGACCTGGATGGCACCTTCGTCCTCGGTTTGAGCCAGCCTCAAATCAACGGCGAAACGCTGACCATCATTGCCCAGGACGCCACCGGCAACCCGTCGGCCCCCCTGGAGCTGAGCGCCCCCGACCTGACCGCACCGGTGCAGCCAAGCGACTTGCTGCTCAACCCGGCCGGCACATCGATGACCGGCACTGCCGAGGCCGGCACGCTGATCACCGTGCGTGGCCCGGACAACACCCTCGTGGGCCAGGTGGAGGTCGGTGCCGACGGGCGCTTCACCGTGCCCATCAGCCCGGCGCAGAACAATGGCCAGTTGCTCAGCGTGGTGTCTACCGATGACGCCGGCAACGTCTCGGTTGCTGCGCCCTACCAGGCCAACGACACCTCGCCACCTGACCTGGTGACCAACCTGGCAATCAACAACACTTTCAACGTGCTCACCGGCAAGGGCGAGGCCAATGCCACGGTCACCGTCAGCCTGGGCGGCAGCGTGCTAGGCACTGGGACGGTAGACGCCGCTGGCAACTTCCAGATCACCCTGACGCCGGCAGCAGGCTCGCTGGCAACGCTGGCCATCACGCAGTCCGACGGCATCAATACGTCGGCGGTGGCGACCTATGTCACACCGCTGGTGGCTCCGCCAGTACCGCCGACCAACGTGACGCTGGGCAGCGACGGCCTGACCTTGTCAGGTAACGCGCCCAGCGGCGTCGGCATCCGTGTGTACGATGCCGCAGGCAACCTGATCGGTACAGGTGGCGCGACATTGAACGGTACCTTTACGCTGACGCTCAACTCGGCGCAGCTCAACGGCGAGTACCTGCAGGTCACCGCCGTGGCCCTGGTGGGCGGCGAGTCGCAACCCACCTTCTTGCAGGCAGCCGATACCACCGCACCAGCCGACCCGCTGGTGACCAGCCTGTCGACCAACGGCCTGGTGCTGAGCGGTACCGGCGAGGCCGGTGCCACGGTGACCGTGCGCGATGCCGGTGGCAACGTGCTCGGCAGCGCCGTGGTCAATGGCGGTGGCGTGTACGCCGTCAACCTCAACGCCGCGCAGCTCAATGGCCAGGTCTTGGCGGTGAGCCAGGCCGACGTTGCGGGCAATACGTCCGGCAGCACCCGCTACACCGCTGCCGACCTGCAACCGCCTGCGCTACCGACCAATGTCACCATCAACGGCGCAGGTACCGTGGTGACCGGTAATGGTGAAGCTGGCGCCACCGTCACCGTGCAAGGCGCCAACGGATCGG
>NZ_AEWE02000028.1:6895-7450 GCF_000190455.2 Pseudomonas sp. TJI-51 | reverse complement strand
CCCCGCCGGCGGCGCCGCTGGCCACCATCAATACCAACGGCACAATGGTCAGCGGCTCTGGCCAGGTTGGCAGCACGGTTACCGTGCGCAACAGTGCCGGGACCGTGCTGGGGACGGCAACCGTGGGCAGCACCGGCCTGTTTGTGGTCAGCCTGAATGCCGCGCAGATCGACAACCAGGCACTCAGCGTCACGCTCACCGACAGTGCCGGCAATGAGTCTACCGGTACCGCACTGACCGCCCCGGACCTGACCCCGCCGGCTGCGGCCGCCAACCTGGCGATCAGTGCCGACGGCAGCACCCTGACCGGTACCGGTGAAGTGGGCGCCACGGTGACCGTGCGCAGCGCCAGCGGCACCGTGCTGCAAACCGCCACCGTGCAAGCCGATGGCAGCTTTACCGTGACCCTGAGCCCCCCTCAGGACAACGGGCAGGTGCTTGCGGTGACACTGAGCGACCCACGCGGCAACGTGTCGGGCAACGCCAGCATCACTGCGCCGGATGTGGATGCCAACGCCCCGGTCATCGCCAGCGATAACCTCGCCACGGCGACGG
>NZ_AEWE02000028.1:6108-6813 GCF_000190455.2 Pseudomonas sp. TJI-51 | reverse complement strand
GGACGGTAGCCGCCGGCACCACGGCCGACCCCACGCTGACCCTGACCACCAGCAGTGCACTGGCCCTGCTGGACAACACCACCTTCACCCTGCAGGTGAAGAATGCCAGCGGAACCTGGGTCACGCTGGCCACCGGTAACAGCCAGGGCTTGCTGGACCTGATCCTGTTGCCGTTGGGCCAAGGCCTGCGAGTCGACATCGGGGTGCTGCAGGCGGGCGATTACCGCCTGACGGTGGGCAGCGGCGGCATTGGCCTGATCACCAATGTCAGCACCTCGCTGGATATCACCTCCACCAGCCTGACCGAGTTCACCGGTACTGGCACAGCCACCTCTGGCAACGTCATCACCGACGTGGGCACCGATGGCGTGGTGGATGCGCGGGGCCCGGACAGCGCCGCGGTGCTGCAGGTGCTCAAAGGGGGCAGCTACGTCTCGGCCGGCAGTGCCACCACGGTGCAAGGCCTGTACGGCACGCTGGTGATCCGCGGCGACGGCAGCTACACCTACACGCCAAACGGCAGCCCGGCCAGCGTCGGCAAAGTGGATGTGTTCAGCTACCAGCTGGTGCACCCCAACGGCCTGTCCGACAGCGCCAATTTGTATGTGCGCATCGATAGCCCACAAGCCACGGAAGTCTGGAGCGACAGTAACTACGCGGCGCCAGCCACGGTACTTGACGCAGTCAACGACGTAGGTTTCAGCA
>NZ_AEWE02000028.1:2869-6046 GCF_000190455.2 Pseudomonas sp. TJI-51 | reverse complement strand
CTGATCGGCAGCCGCCAGGCCACTTACACCACTACAGTGGCTGCCGATACCACGGCTAACCTGCAAGTGGTACTCAATTCCGCCAACCTGCTGAGCCTGCTCAACGGCACCACCCTGGAACTGCTCAAGCTCAACCCGGCCACGGGCCAGTACGTGCTGGTGCAATCGGTAGGCGGTGGCTCGTTGATCAGCCTGTTGGGCGGGGGCGCAGGGTATACCTTCCAGAACCAGGGCGCCGGCACCTACCACGTACGGGTGACCGCCGGCGGCATTGGCCTGGCCAGCTCGATCACCACCAGTGTCAATGCCACCACCACGCACCTGAACGAGTTCGTGGTCAGTGGCGCTACGGCGGCCACCGGCAACCTGCTGGCGGACGATACCCTGGGTTCGGCACTGACCGTGCTGAGCGTACTGACCGCAGCCAACACCTACACCATACCCGGCTACAACGGGGTGAGCGTGGCGGGCACCTATGGCACCTTGCTGGTGCAGGCCGATGGCAGCTACACCTACACCCTCAACTCGGGGGTCAGCGCCGCAGCGGTCGGCCAGCACGATACCTTCACCTACGAGCTGACCCACCCTAACGGCAGTACCGACACGGCAACATTGACCATCAACCTGGACAATGCCGCTGGCCTGGTCAGCACCACGTCGCTGCTGGCCGACAGCGGTGAAGAGGCAGTCGCCCTGGCCAGTGTCGCCGCTGTCAGCGATGTGGTTGCTGGCAGCGACGGCAACGACCACCTGGTGGGCAGCCAGGGCGGGCACATCACGCTTGAAGGTGGTGCCGGTGACGACACCCTGGTGATCGTCGACCAGAACTTCGCCAGCGTCGACGGTGGCACGGGTACCGACACCCTGCAATGGGGTGGCGGCGATGTCAGCATCGACCTGGGCAACCTGGTCGGGCGCGTGCACGGCATCGAGGCCATCGACCTCAACGACACCAGCGCGGTGGCCCTGACACTCAACCTGGCCGACGTGGTGGCCATCACCGAAACCGGCACCGACACGTTGATCATCAAGGGCGACAACCACGACTCGGTGCACATGACTGACAACTGGAACCTGGTCGGCAACCAGACCGCCGACGGGATCGACTATAACCAATACACGGCCCAGGAGGACCCGAGCCACCACCTGTGGGTACAGAACGGCATTCACGTCGTCTGAGGCCGCGGCAAACCCGCCGGGCAAACGCCCGGCGGCATGGACGACCAGCAGTAAGGGAACTATGTGAAGCGAAGCAGTCCGCTGTCACCGTTGTTGCTTGGAGCCTGCGGGCTCCTGGCCCTGAATCTCCAACCGGTTGCCCAGGCAGCCGATGATATAGACCCCCACCTGCGCCACATCGGGCCATCGCTGCTACGCGATGCGCCCGCGGCGGTGCCTGCGCGGCCACCGACCGGCATGGCCCCGGTCGCCAGTGGCGAGCGCCTGGGCCTGACCGAGGCGGTGTTGCAGGCCGCGCAATGGCACCCCAGCATCGCCGAAGCGATCGGCAACCTGTACAAACAGGGCGAAGGCATCAACGTCGCCCGCGCGGGTTACTACCCGCAGATTTCCGGCGGTATCCGCACCGGTTATGACACCGGCTACGGGGGCGATCGCAACAGCCAGGCCCTCAACCTGTCGCTCAAGCAGATGCTCTACGATTTCGGCAAGGTCGACAGCGCCGTCAACGCGGCGCAGGCCGCCGCCGCGCGGGCCCAGGCCAATATCCTGCTGGTGGTGGACGACCTGGCCCGTGACACTGCCTATGCCTGGATCGAAACCCGCCGCTACGAACAGTTGATGGCCATTGCCCGCGAGCAGATCCGCGGGGTGGGCGACATTGCCGGGATGGCTCGCCAGCGCAGCGACATGGGCGCCAGCACCCGCTCCGACGTGGTACAGGCCGAATCCCGCGTGGAAAGCGCCCGCGCCACCCTGGAGGAATACCAGTCGCAATACGAGCGCTGGCGCTCCACCCTGGCCGCGCTGATGGGCCGCGTGACCCCGCCGGCCCTGGCCGAGCAGTCGCCTGCGGCGTTGAACCAGGCCTGCAAGCGGCCTGCGCAAGGCGATGATCGCCTGCCGGCCGTGCTGATGGCCCTGGCCCAGCGTGCGCAAGGCCAGGCAGAGCTGGCCCAGGCCAAGGCCGAGGCCTACCCGACCGTGTCGCTGCAGCCCCAGGTCAACCATTACCTGGACAACGACTACAACCGCGATAACTCACGCATGGACCGCACCCAGGCGGGCATCTACCTCAACGTCGAGGTACCGATCTACCAAGGTGGTGCGATCAGCGCCCGCAGCCGCGCTGCCAGCCACGCCTTGAGCGCCGCCGACTCCGCCGAAGATGCCGCGCGCCTGCAGGCACGGCGTGGCCTGGCCGAGGCTCAGGCACAAACCTCCGGGCTGGGCCGCCGGCTGAGTTCGCTGGAAGCGCGCCAGGTCAGCATCCAGGAGGCTCGCATGCTCTATGGCCGCCAGTATCTGGACCTGGGCACACGGCCCCTGCTCGACCTGCTCAACGCCGAGCAGGAGATCTACCAGTCACGGTTCGAACTTGCCGGCACCCGCTCCGATCTGCTGCGCCTGGATGTCGACTGCCTGTACAACACCGGCGCGCTGCGCACGGCCTTTGGCCTTGAGGGGCGCAACCTGCAAGGTGTGGAGATCCAGCCATGAGCGATTCGATCAATGTAACCCTGCCCACCCAGCCAGCGGCAGCAGCGCCGGACGCGCCGCACCGGCCAGACCTGGGGCCGTGGCTGGAGGTGATGCTGCAGGTGGCGCACCACTACCGCCTGGACGTGTCGCCCCAGCGTATTCGCCTGGCGGCGGTGGAGGATGCCCGGCCGCTGGACGAAATTCTTCGCCACATGGCCCGCCAGGCCGGCCTGGCACTGCGCTTCGTGCGCTTCGATGCCAAGGGCCTGCGGCAATGGCGTACACCGCTGGTACTGGAGCTGGACGATGGCCAGTTGGCCGTGGTCGAGGCAGTCACCGAAGAAGATGACCTGGCGGTGGTGTTCGCCGGTGACCAGGGCCTGACCACACGCCTGCCCCGCGACACGCTCAGGGGCCGCATCACCCGGGTTGCGCTGTTGCGCCCGGCGCGGCCGTTGCGCGATGTACGCACCGATGACTACACCGCCCCCTACGACCGCCACTGGTTTGCCCGTA
>NZ_AEWE02000028.1:2395-2637 GCF_000190455.2 Pseudomonas sp. TJI-51 | reverse complement strand
CCTGCGGGTGAGTGATCTGGTCTACGGCCATGCCTTGCGCCTGCGCAACTCGGTGCGGCCGAAGTCCACTGGCTCGTTCATTTCGCAACTGCGCGAGCTGGAGTCGATCCGCGATTTGATCACCTCCAGTACTGCCACGGCGTTGGCCGACCTGCCGTTCTTCCTGCTGTTCTTGTTTGTGTTCTGGCTGATCGGCGGCGTGCTGGTGTTCATTCCGCTGGTGGCGCTGCTGGCCATGCTGC
>NZ_AEWE02000028.1:1930-2374 GCF_000190455.2 Pseudomonas sp. TJI-51 | reverse complement strand
GGCGCCTGGCGCGGCTGGCCAACGCCTCGATGCGCGAGTCGGCGCTGCGCAACGCCATGCTGGTGGAAAGCATCCAGGGCCTGGACGAAATCAAGGCGCTGCAGGCCGAGGCACGCTTCGAGCGCCAGTGGAACCAGTACAACGCAGCCTGTGCACACACCAACCTGCGCCTGCGCACGCTCACCAACGGCCTGGTGACCTGGACCCAGAACGTGCAAGGTGCCGTTTTTGCCGTGGTCATCGTGGTCGGTGCACCGATGGTGATCGCCGGCGACCTCACCACCGGTAGCCTGGTGGCAGCGTCGATGCTGTCGTCGCGGATGATGGCGCCACTGGCCCAGCTGACCCATGTGCTGACCCGCTGGCAGCAGGCCAAGGTCGCCCTGCAAGGCCTGGACAAGCTGATGCAGTCGGCGGTCGACCACCCCGAAGGCGAAGCGCGCG
>NZ_AEWE02000028.1:1468-1900 GCF_000190455.2 Pseudomonas sp. TJI-51 | reverse complement strand
CCGCCTGCGCCAGGCCAACTTCCGCTACAGCGAAGAATCCCCCCCGGTGCTCAACATTGGCCAACTGGATATTCAGCCGGGCGAACGCATTGCAGTGCTCGGCCGCAACGGCGCGGGCAAGTCCACCCTGCTGCAGGCGTTGGGCGGGGCCATGGACCTGGTACAGGGCGAGGTCAGCCTGGACGGCATCGCCCTGGCCCACCTCGACCCTGCCGACCTGCGCCGCGACGTAGGCCTGCTGCCGCAGTACGCGCGGCTGTTCCACGGCACCCTGCGGGAAAACCTGACCCTCGGCGCCGGCCAGGCCAGCGACCAGGAACTGGTGGCCGCGCTGGCTGCCACCGGGGCGCTGGACTTTGTCCGCCGCCTGCCCAAGGGTATGGACCACCTGATCCTCGAAGGCGGCCTGGGCCTGTCTGGCGGCCAGCGCCA
>NZ_AEWE02000028.1:772-1349 GCF_000190455.2 Pseudomonas sp. TJI-51 | reverse complement strand
GGGCCGCACGCTGGTGATCGCTACCCACCGCCTGAGCGTGCTGCAACGGGTCGAGCGCATTGTGGTGCTCGACGGTGGGCGCATCGTCATCGATGACACCCGCGATGCCGCATTGGCCAAACTGCAAGGAGCGCAGGCATGAGCAACCACGAACTCCCGGCGTCCTACCTGGACGGGCAGGACGACCGGGCCGTATTCCGCGCCGGGCGCCTCATCACCCTCAGCGCACTGATGCTGGCCGCGTTCCTGGCCTGGGCCGCCTGGTTCGAGGTGACCGAGGTTTCCACCGGTACCGGCAAGGTCATCCCCAGCTCCCGGGAGCAGGTGATCCAGTCGTTCGAAGGGGGCATCGTCGCGCAGATGAACGTGGCCGAAGGCGACCTGGTCGAGCGCGGCCAGGTACTGGCCCAGTTGGACCCGACCAAGACCGCCTCCAGCGTGGGCGAAAGCGAGGCCAAGTACCGCGCCGCCAAGGCCAGCCAGGCCCGGCTGCAAGCCGAGGTGACCGGCAAGCCGCTGGCCTTCCCGGCCAGCCTGCGCGACTCGCCTGAGCTGATCGAAGCGGAAACGGCGCTGT
>NZ_AEWE02000028.1:0-703 GCF_000190455.2 Pseudomonas sp. TJI-51 | reverse complement strand
GCAGCGAGCTGAAGATCACCGAAAACCTGGCGAAAATGGGCGCCTCCAGCCGGGTGGAGGTCATCCGCCTGAACCGCCAGCGTTCGGAGCTTGAACTCAAAGCCAACGAGGCCCGCTCCGACTACCTGGTGCGCGCCCGGGAGGAGCTGGCCAAGGCCAGCGCCGAGGCCGACAGCCTGTCAGAGGTAATCCGCGGGCGCAGCGACTCGCTCACCCGCCTGACCCTGCGTTCGCCGGTGCGCGGCATCGTCAAGGACATCGAGGTGAACACCCTGGGCGGCGTGGTGCAGCCCGGTGGCCAGGTGATGAAGATCGTGCCGATGGACGAGCGCCTGCTGATCGAAACCCGCATCGCCCCGCGCGACATTGCCTTCATCCACCCGGACCAGGCGGCCAAGGTCAAGATCAGTGCCTATGACTATTCGGTGTATGGCGGGCTGGATGGCAAGGTGGTGGGTGTTTCGCCGGATACCTTGCAAGACGAGGTGAAACCGGAAATCTACTACTACCGCGTGTTCATCCGTACCGAGCAGGACAGCCTGAGGAACAAGGCCGGCAAGCACTTCGCGATTGTCCCCGGCATGATTGCCACGGTGGATATCCGCACTGGCGAGAAAACCATCCTCGATTACCTGATCAAACCGCTGAACCGGGCCAAGGAGGCCCTGCGCGAGCGGTAGCTGGCCGGCAAGCCGGCTCCCAC
>NZ_AEWE02000027.1:0-7726 GCF_000190455.2 Pseudomonas sp. TJI-51 | reverse complement strand
CGCCGCCCCCGCCGCCTGGGGAGTACTTCCTCTACCGCCCGCTGTACCGCGACGTGGCCTATCTGTCCGAGACGCTGCAACCGCTGTTCGAAGGCCGTTTCGCGGTCAATCGCCAGGTGAGCGTTCCCGGCGCGACCCCTAGCCCGTTGTCCTCGCCCCAGGGTTCCGCCGCTTCCCTGGTGAGCCGCGACAGCGACCACCTGGTGTTCGTCGGCAGCAAGGCCGAGATCGAGAAGGTCAAGCTGCTGCTCCCGCAGATCGACATCGCGATGGGCGAAGTCATGGTGCGCGGCGTGGTCTACGAGGTGCAGACCGGCGACAGCAACGGCAGCGCGTTCTCCCTGGCTGCTTCGCTGCTCAAGGGCAAGCTCAACATCACGCTGGCCGGCAATCCCTTCGACAACCAGGTGTCGCTGTCCACCAGCGACTTCAGCGCCGTGCTCAGCGCCCTGTCGAGCGACAACCGCTTTCGCGTCGTCTCGCAGCCGTCGTTGCGCGTCCGTTCCGGTGCCGAAGCGACTTTCAGCGTCGGGGCCGAGGTGCCCGTCCTGGGTGCCGTGTCCTACGCCCAGGGTTCCGGTGAGCCGATCCAGTCGGTGCAGTACCGCGACTCCGGCGTGATCTTCAACCTGCGTCCCCAGGTGCGCGAATCCACCGTTGACCTGGTCGTCGATCAGCAGCTGTCGAACTTCGTCCAGACCACCACCGGCGTGAACAACTCGCCGACCCTGACCAAGCGGCAGCTCACCACCAGCGTGCAGATGCGCGACCGTGAGGTGATCCTGCTGGGCGGCCTGACCGAGGAGAAGACTTCCGACAACTCGACCGGCCTCTCCTTCCTGCCGAAGTTGTTTCGCAGCAATACCAGCGAGGCGAGCAATTCCGAAATCCTCCTGGTCATTCAGTTGACGAAACTCTAAAGCCGCATTGACGAAACATAAGAAACGTCAGATACTGGCCGCATCGATAGGGAGAGTTCCATGAAACAACTGACTTTCGCGGAAGCGAAAAAAGACTTCGACCGGGGACTGATCGCCGCCGCCTGGCTGGAACGTCAGCCGATGAGTGACGAATGGGTGCTGTTCTTCCGGTCGCAGCTCCGGGCCGAATCGACGATGGTCTTCGTCAGCACCCGCGAGCGCGAGGTTCGGCTATTCAAGAGCCTGCCCGCTGCCTTGAACATCCTGCGCGACATCGGTTTTCAGGCCGAACGCCTGGACGTCAAGTGACCCCCTTCCCTGGCGTTCAATCAAGCTGCCGCAGGGCGCCGGAACTTGTTCCGGTGTTCTGCGGGAGCCGACAAGCGAAGCGCGTCAGTGACGCACCTCGCATCGTTTAGGGGTTTTGACGTAGGATTCAGCCCGACCCAAAGGATTACGCCTTTCTTTCGCCAGGGCCGCCGATGAGACGGACTTTCGGCCAGGCAAAAGAAAAGGCCCGGTTGCCGCCGGGCCTTTGGGTTTCTTCAAGAACTCAACACGTGACAGTCGAGCGATTCGGATGGTAGACGAAGTAGCGACCAGCATCAACCGCGTCCCGACGCACGCGCGCACGCCCGCAGCGCGACAGCGCGAGGACGGGCGCGAGGGTGGCGGGCGTGGCCCGGCGCGGAGCGCCCTCGGTAATACTACGAAAATTACCGCAAAACCGGACGCCGCTCTTGATCTTCTTCCCTTTAAGAATCAAGGACTTAGGGAGCTTTGCGACCCTGAAACTGGTGAAATTTTCCGGTTCGTCCATGATGAAAAACGGCAGGAGTGGGTCAAGGAGTGGGACGCCGACGAGGCCCTGCTCGAGCGCTGGCTGTTGCAGCAGTACGCGCAGCGCCTGTTGAGCCGCCCGCAGTACTGGCAGGAACGCGAGAAGACCTTCGCCGCGCCCTATACCGACCTCCGGGCCAAGGTGGCCTACTGCGACCTGGAGCTGAACCGCCACCGGGGGCCGGGCGTGCCGGTCAAGGTGTCCAAGGTGCTCGCCACCGAGATCGGCCTGCCGGTCGTGCGTCACAAGCTGTACGGGATCGAGGGCACCGTGAACAAGTCGCCGAAGTTTCGCGTGGTGAGCTGCTACCGGCGCAAAGTGCCGGGCAAGCAGGCCGAGCTGTGGCAGCACCGCGAGAGCGGGGCGGTCAACTGGCATCAGGTCGCGGTCTGCGGCTCCGTGTGGACCTGCCCGATCTGCTCGGCCAAGATCAACCGCGCCCGCCGCGAGGAAATCGCCGACGCCTACAACGGCGTGGCCGGGATCGAGGGCAGCGCCTACATGCTGACCTTCACGATCAAGCACGGTATCGGCGACGAGCTGTCCGAGCTGCTGGCTAAGTTCAAGGAGGCCATGCAGCACCTGCAGAAGTCGCCCGCGTTCAAGGAAGTCACCCGTGCCCACCCGCTGAAGCGTCCGCAGGCAGGCTCCATGCCGTTCCTGGGCTATATCGGGCGGATCGCCAACCTCGAAGTCACCCACGGCAGCCGCAACGGCTGGCACCCCCACGAGCATCATCTGTGGTTCTTCCGCCGCGAGCTGACCGCGCAGGAAGTGGCATTGCTCCGCGATCGCCTGTTCGCGGCCTGGGCCGAGGCGTGCAAGGCGGTGGGCCTCCCGGCCCCGCTGAAAACCGTCAAGGTCGGCGGCTCGGTGCGCTACCTCGGCCTGGACGTGCGCAAGGCGCTGTCGGCTCAGGAGTACCTGACCAAGTTCAGCCAGTTCACCGGTGACGGCGAGCGCCGGGAACGCCGCTGGGGGCCGGAACACGAGCTGGCCGGCGCGCACGTCAAGGCCGCTCGCGCCAAGGGCGCAACGCCGTTCCAGTTGCTGTTCGAGGCCAGCCAGGGCGACAAGGCAGCGGGCCAGCGTTTCGCCGAGTTCGCCGAGGCGTTCCTCGGGCGGCATCAGCTCCAGTTCAGCCGCTCGCTCAAGGCGTTCCTGGCGACCCTGGAAAAGCCGGTGGTGGTGGATGACAGCGAGGCCGGTGACATGGCCCTCGCCGCCCGCAAGGAAGAGGACTCCGAGCTGCTGCTCGCGCTGTCCGATCATGAGTTTGACAAGGTGGTGCGCAACCGGGCGCAGTCTTTGGTGCTGCTGCTTGCCCGCCGGCATGGCCTCAAGGCGGTGGTGGACTACATCGCCGCGCTTCCGCCGTATCCGCCGGCCTACTTCGAGCGCCCCGATCCCGACGACTAGGCGCTGTCGGAGAAGTACTGGCGCCGGTCGTTCTCCCGCACCGTCTGCTCGTAGACCGACAGCCAGAATTCGGCCTCGGCGGGGTCCTGGTGGTACATCACGCCGCAGATCACGGCCATAGGGTTGACGTGCAGCAGCTCGGCCACCTTCACCGCCTGCTTGATGCTCATTTCGTGACGCCCGGCCTTTTGCAGGCTCACCGCTGCCTTGGTGACGCCGAGCAGCCGGGAAAGCTCGCCGTCGCTTTTGCACGCGTATTTCTGTTTCACCTGGTCGAGCCAGAAACCTGTCTCGCGCAGGCAATGTCGATTTGCCACTGTTTAACCCCCTTGACATGTCGATTGGTCGTCGCTAGGGTGCCGTTCAGCACCCTTAACGCGCCCAAGGGTAGCGTCTCAACCGACCGGGCGACAGCATCGAGGTACAGAAACATGGCTCAACGCGGACTGATTCTCAGCGCCGACAAGTGGGAGATGACCGACGAACGCACGGGCGAGCTGCGCCGTGGCGTCAGCATCTGGTTCGTCAACGATTACCGCGAGGACACCGCCCTGGCGGTCGGCATGAAACCGACCAAGGTCAGCGGGGAAATCGCCATGTTCGATCAACTGAAGTCGGCCAAGCTCCCCGCCGTCTTCGACCTCGACTACGGCTCGCGCCCGGGCAAGGACGGCAAGCCGACCTTGACGCTGCTCGGCGTGACCCACATCGCCGACATCGACGCTTTCTCCCAGCATTCGGCGAAGAAGGCCGGCTGATGGCTACCTGCGCCGTTCTGGACGCTAACGGCTTCGTCGTTGCCAGCCAGGAAACCACCTGCACCACGTACCTGCTGATCACTCCGAGCGAGTTCGCGGCGGTCGAGGCGGCAGCGGCGCCTTTCGATTACACCAACGCCTTCGCCTTCTGGTCGTTCGCCTTCGGCACCACGTTGCTGTTTTGGCTGACCGCTCGGGGCGCGGGGGCCGTACTGAACATGATTCGTCGCCGTTGACGATCAGCCGCCCCGGCCGGATGCCGGTTTGACCTGGAGAAGCACCCATGAAGCTGTTCAAGAAAGTTGCTGTTGTCACTGCCGCCGCCGGTTCCGCTGTCGCGGCTCAGGCGTCCTTCGCGGCTGTCGATCTGACCCCCGTCACTGGCGCATTCACCGCTGCCGACGTGGTGACCGGTGTCCTGGCCGTGGCCGGTACCCTGGCGGTGATCTACGTCACCATCAAGGCCGCTTCGACCGTCCTGGGCATGATTCGCGGTCGTTGATCCACCCCTGGGGCATCGCTTCGGCATGCCCCTTTTTTTCGTCCTGGCGATGATGAAACGGGCGTTTTGTCCTGCTGAATCGCCGAAACCATCGGAGCGGCCACCGTGACCACCAACGATGCCTGGTACCTGATGATGTTCGCCTTCGGCCTGCTCTGCGCCTGGGCGGTAATTACTGGCTTTGCGGACAACGACCTATGAAAAAGTTATTTCTGCTGTTCCTCGCCAAGAAGGCGATCCTGTTCGCCCTGCTGTTCACTCCGGTGTTCGCTTCCGCTGCTGCCTACTCGCCCGCCAAGGTGAGCGGGGCCGTCAGCGGCGTGCTCCAGGAGAAGATGGTCAGCCGCGGCTTTGCGGCCAACGATCCGCGCTTCGGGGCGACCGTCGCCGCCTCCGGCAATGTCATTGCGGCTTCTGCGGCTGCTAGCGCGGCGGCTATCGTTGTCGGTACGGTCACGGCGCCGGCCTGGGCGACTGCCGCCATCGCGGCCGGTGTCGGGGTCATCGTCGGCTATGCGGTCAATCTGGCGATCGACGGCATCACGTCCTGGCTGTTTGGCGAGGACTCGTCGCAGGTCAACGTGGTGACGGCCGAGGGTGGCGGCTCCGTTGGTGGTCCCCTTTACGTCGGCGGGCCGTTCTTCTCCACCCCCTATGCCTATGCGACTACGCCCGAGGGTGCCGCTTATGCCTCGTTTGCCGATGGTGTGACGGTTTCTAGCATCGACTGTCCGGCTGGCCCGTATTCCAACGGCCAGACCGTCATTTGCCACACCGTCAGCAATGCGTCCTGGTTGCCGCCGAACTGGGAAAGCGACATGAACGTCGTGTTCCAGGAGTCGGGTAGCCCCTACGGGTCGTCCACGGGTGTCTACAAGAGCGGCGTCGGCATGTATCCGGCCCCGCCTTCGGATTCCCCTTCCGGGCAGACCGGCGTCCTGCCGATCCAGACCGCTGTGGATCAGATCAGCGACACGGAGAAGGCCAAGCAACTCAACCCGGAACTGGTCGCCGCGCTGGCCAATCGCGCCTGGCAGGAAGCGTCGCAGATGCCCGGTTACGACGGTCTTCCGTACCAGTACAGCGACCCCATTACGGCTTCCGATGCTGCCCGCTGGCAGTCGGCCAACCCGGGCGCCTGGCCTTCGGTGGGTGATTTCGTGTCGCCGTTCCCGTCCGGCTCTCCGGGCACCTCGCCGTCGAGTCCGCCGTTCTCGCTGCCGGCTCCTGGTGAGGCGGTCACCCCGACCAACCCCTCCACCCAGCCGCAAATCAACCTGGGGTCAGATCCCGGCATTGGCGCCCCGACCCTGGAGGCCACCCCGACCGGTGCGCAGATCCTCGAACCGCTCACGCGTCTGTTCCCCGATCTGCGTAACTTCCAGGTGCCGGCCCATCAGGCCGAGTGCCCGCGCCCGACCTTCGACCTGGCGGTGATCGGCAAGCAGGTGCAGATGGAGGCGCATTGCACCATCTCCGAAGACGTGCGCGGTCCGCTCTACAACGCGAGCCTGCTCGCCTGGGTGCTTGCCGCCCTGTTCATCGTCCTGTCCGCCTGAGGTGATCGATCATGTTCGGCATTCTGCTTTCTGCTGGTAACGCCCTGCTGGGCTGGCTCGTCCGGGGCGTCCTGGTCAAGTTCGTGGTGTTCATTGCGCTGTACTGGATCGTCGCCGAGCTGGTGGCGGTGATGGCGGGCTGGCTGCCTTCGGGTTCCGGTCTGACCTCGGCCTTTGGCGGCATCTCGGCGGGCACCTGGTACTTCCTCGATCTGTTCGCGTTCTCCAGCGGCCTGCCCCTGCTGGTGTCTGCCTTCGTCACGCGCTTCCTGGTGCGCCGCATCCCGGTGATCGGCTGATGCCCATCAACGCCTATACGGGCCTGATGGGCAGCGGCAAGTCCTTCGAGTGCGTGTCGTCCGTCATCATCCCGGCGGTGGCCAAGGGCCGCCGGGTGGTCACCAATGTCGACGGCATCGATTCCGACGCGATCCGCGCCTACGTCCACGAGAAGCAGGGCATGGCGCTGGATCGCCTCGGCGAGGTGGTGCACTGCTCCAATGACGATGTGTTCAAGCCGGAATTCCTGCCGCACGGCACGGACGTGGACACCTTCTGCCAGCCGGGCGACCTGATCTGCATCGACGAGGCCTGGCGCTTCTGGGGGTCGGATTCGAAGATTTGCACCGAGCACCGCATCTTCTTCCGCGAGCATCGCCACTACGTCCACGCCGACACCAAGGTCAGCTGCGACCTGGTGCTGATGGTCCAGGACATCGGCGATCTGCACCGTATCCTCAAGACGGTCGTCGAACTGAGTTTTCGCACGACCAAGATCAAGTCGCTCGGCCTGAACAGGACGTACCGGGTCGAGATGTGGGAGGGCTGGAAACAGACCAGCAAGGCCCGCGTCTCGGTGCAGGTCAAGAAGTACGACGCGCTGATCTTCCCGCTGTACAGCTCGTACACCGGCGGTCAGGGGAAGGAGCTGCAGGTCGATGACCGGCAGAACATCCTCAAGAATCCCAAGCTCTGGCTGTTTGCCGTTGTCCTGCTCGGTGGCGGCGCTTTCAGCCTGTGGGGCGTCTTCCACTTCTTCAACCGTGAGGTGGCCCCGCCCACCAGTGCGGCGACTACGCCCGCCGCCTCGGCCCCTGCTCCCGGTTCGCCCGGTTCAGCTGCTAAGACCGTCCCGGCCGGGCCGACCTACAGCGCGACGTGGCGCATCGCCGGGCATGTCGTCGCCGACGGCGTTCGCCAGGTCGTGTTGATCGGCCCCGATGGCGTCATCCGCTACGAGCACCCGAGCAACTTCCAGAACGCCGGCCGGGTGATGGTCGGCGACCTGGACGGCCAGCGCGTCAGCACGTTCAGCGGGGCCAGCACTGCCCCCCGCTCCCCTGTTCCCCTACCTGGTACTGCCCCATGAGCCGAATCGTTTGTTTGTTTGTTTGTTTGTTCGTTTCGTCCGTGGCCAGTGCCGCGACGCCGCCTTACCAGTTCGACCTGAACGGCGTGCCGCTCGGCCAGGTGGCGACGATCTTCTATGCGGACGCCTTCAAGCGCCCGTACATCCTCGCCCCCGAGGTGCTCCAGGATCAGCGCCTGGTGTCGCTCCGGGTCGAGGGCAGCGCCGACCAGGTGCGCCGCGAGTTCGTCCGGCTGCTCGATGCCTTCGGCTACACCGTCAGCCGTCGTGACGGCCTCGATCACGTCGCGCCGAAGAAGACGCCGCCCCCGCCGCCTGGGGAGTACTTCCTCTACCGCCCGCTGTACCGCCGACTGGG
>NZ_AEWE02000026.1:0-48505 GCF_000190455.2 Pseudomonas sp. TJI-51 | reverse complement strand
CTCCCACAGGTACTGCACAACCTTCAGGGCTGGCGCTTTCCCTGTGGGAGCTGGCTTGCCGGCGATTGGGCCTGGCCTGCTCAAGGTCAATCCCGCTTCGCTTGCCACCCGCTATGCTTGTTACATGGCCCCACTGCAAAAGGATTGCTGTCCATGTCCCCGTTTTTGTCCCTGTTCGTGCCGGTTTTTCTGTTCCTGCTGTTGCTGACCGTTGGCTTCAGCATGCGCGAACGCAGTATCGGTGTGCTGATGATGTGGATCGGCACCTTGGGCATCTTTGGCCTAACCTGCTGGAAGATCCTCGAGAAACTGCCGACATAAACCTCTACACTCGGGCAATCGTTTGACCTGAGGTAGATTTGCCAGTGCCTGCCCTTCTGCGTTTCCTGTCCCTACTGTTCTTGCTGTTCATCACCCCGGTGCAGGCAGCGGGCCTGCCCGGCCTGCTGGGCAGCAGCGCGCCCGCGCAGCCGGAGGCCACCGAGCCACTGGGCAAGTCGCTGGACGAGGTGATCAAGAACCTCGAGAACGACCAGCAACGGGCCAAGCTGCTGGCCGACCTGAAAAAACTGCGCGATGCCACCCGGCAAACTCAGCCCAGTGTCGAGCAAGGTGTGCTCGGCCTGATCGGCGGTGCGCTGAGTGACTTCGAAAAACAGTTCAGCGGCGATGCCAGCCCTTTCCACCGCTGGGCGGCGGAAATCGAACAGGCCCAGGTCGAGCTGACCGAACTGATGGTGCCGGTGCACCAGTGGCCGGCCATCCTGTTCGGCTTTGCCGCGGTGATTGCCGTGTGGAGCCTGCTGGCCTACTTCTTCAACTGGGTCGGCCACCGCATACGCCTGCGGTTTGGCCTGAGTGAAGAACTGCCGCAACACCCACGCACCTGGGACCTGGTGCGCTTTGCCTTGCGCAAGCTGGGCCCCTGGCTGGTGGCGCTGGTGTTCACCGTGTACCTGAGCTTCGTGCTGCCGCCGTCACTGGGCAAATCGCTGGCCATGGTGCTGGCCTACGCGCTGGTGGTGGGCACCTGCTTCTCGGCGGTGTGCGTCATCGCCTTTTCGCTGCTCGACGGCCCGCACCGCCACCGTGCCCTGCATATCCTGCGGCACCAGGCGTTCCGGCCGCTGTGGCTGATCGGCAGCTTCGCCGCCTTTGGCGAGGCCATGAGCGACCCGCGCCTGCTGGTGGCGTTGGGTACCCACCTGGCGCATGCGCTGGCAACCCTGGCCAATGTGATTGCCGCCCTGTGTACCGGGCTGTTCATCCTGCGCTTCCGCCGGCCGATTGCCCACCTGATCCGCAACCAGCCGCTGTCCCGGCGCCTGACCCGGCGCACGCTCAGCGACACCATCGAGATCCTTGGCAGCTTCTGGTTCATTCCCGCACTGATCCTGGTGGCGATTTCACTGTTCGCCACCTTCGTTTCTGCCGGTGACACCAGCACCGCGCTGCGCCAGTCGCTGATGTGCACGGTGCTGGTGGTGGTGTGCATGGTGCTCAATGGCCTGGTGCGGCGGCATGCAGCCAACCCCAAGCGGGCGGCCAAGCGCCAGGCGGTATATGCCGAACGCCTGCGCAACTTTGGCTACCTGCTGGTGCACATCCTCATCTGGCTGCTGTTCATCGAGCTGGGCTTGCGCGTGTGGGGCCTGTCGATGATCACCTTCGCCGAGGGCGACGGTCACGACATCAGCGTGCGCCTGCTGGGGCTGGCCGGCACGCTGATCGTCGCCTGGCTGGTGTGGATTCTGGCCGACACCGCCGTGCACCATGCCTTGGTACGTTCGCGCCGGGGGCTGGCCAATGCCCGCGCGCAAACCATGATGCCTTTGATCCGCAACGTGATGTTCGTGGTCATCTTCATCATTGCCGTAATCGTGGCCCTGGCCAACATGGGCATGAACGTCACCCCGCTGCTGGCCGGTGCCGGCGTGATCGGCCTGGCCATCGGCTTTGGCGCGCAGTCGCTGGTGGCCGACCTGATCACCGGGCTGTTCATCATCATCGAAGACTCGCTGGCCATCGACGACTACGTGGATGTCGGCGGCC
Organism: Pseudomonas sp. TJI-51; assembly: GCF_000190455.2. Taxonomy (NCBI): domain Bacteria; kingdom Pseudomonadati; phylum Pseudomonadota; class Gammaproteobacteria; order Pseudomonadales; family Pseudomonadaceae; genus Pseudomonas; species Pseudomonas sp. TJI-51. The sequence goes on along the minus strand of NZ_AEWE02000026.1, from coordinate 46,453 downwards.
ACCTGGGCACCGTCGAGGGGCTGACCATCCGCACCGTGCGCCTGCGCGATATCGACGGCATCGTGCACACCATTCCGTTCAGCGAAATCAAGAGCATCAAGAACTACTCGCGGGAGTTCGGCTACGCGATCTTCCGGGTGGCGATCCCGCACAGCATGAACATCGACCAGGCCATCACGCTGATTCGCGAAGTCGGGCAAAAACTGCGCAACGACCCACTGATGCGCCGCAATATCTGGTCGCCGCTGGAACTGCAGGGGGTGGAAAGCTTCGAGTCGGGTTCGGCGGTGTTGCGGGCACGGTTCAAGACCGCGCCGATCAAGCAATGGGAAGTGTCGCGGGCGTTCAACCTGGCGCTGAAGCGGCAGCTGGACGAGGCCGGGCTGGATCTGGCGACGCCACGGTTGTCGGTACAGGTGGTGACCGCTGGGGGTGGCGGGATGGCGGAAACCGGTTCCTCCAGTTAGCGCCTCTTCGCGGGCTTGCCCGCTCACACAGGGTAATCACAGTGTTCAAGGCCTGTGCAGTACCTGTAGGAGCGGGCAAGCCCGCGAAGCAGCCAACACCCTAGCCCGCCTGGGCACGAATACGAATGGCATCATGCCGCCAATACTCCAGGTCACAGTCGATCAGGTGCCCATACTGGTCACTGTTGACCCGGGTAATGTGCAGCCCCGGGCTCCCCGCCGATACTTTCAACGCCCCCGCCGCTTCAACTGGCAATGCCGTTGGCAGGATCTCGAAACACACCTGCCCATACTCGATGCCATACACCCGCCCATAGATCTCGGTCAGCGACTGCGCCAGGTCATGCTCGAGGATGTCCGGAAAATACCGGGGGGCGAGGTAGTGCTCGGCATACAACACTGCCCGCCCATCAATGCGCCGCAACCGGCAGATGCGCACCACACTGGACAACGCCGGCAACTGCAGGCGCGCGCAGATGGCCGCCGGGGCTGGCTGCAGCCGCGCCGACAGCAGCTCGGTGCTGGCCACGCGCCCTTGGGCGCGCACCATGGCATGGAAGTGGCTGCGTTCGATCAGGTCGTAGGTCAGGCGCTGCGGCGCCACAAACCAGCCGCGCCGCTCTTCGCGGTAGATCAGGCCCTGGGCTTCAAGCTGCACCAGCGCTTCACGCAGGGTAATGCGCGTGGTGCCGAACAGCTCGCTCAGCCGGCGCTCGGCCGGCAACTTGCCGCCCGGCTCCAGCAAGCCGTGCTCGATCTGCTCCTGCAGGGCATGGCAGATGGCTGTTACCGCACGCGGGGGCGTCGACTGCATCAAAAGGTTACCTATCTGGACTAGTCCAGCCCCACAAAGGGGCCTGTGAAGATTAGTGCAGCCTAGGCAGGGCTGATGAATATCCTGTGACAAGCGCCTGCCGCGACCCTTGCCAGAAACGCGCCAAGGCCGCCCGACCGGTTGAATTCCGTGGTCTACGCTTTAGTCGCAGGGCCGTTGCCGGTGTACCCCTACATCAAATTGTCACGCAAGCGGCCTACCTTGGCTCAAGGTTTGCTGACCTAGACCAACGGTCACCAGACAACCCCTTCACTCCTAACAACGATCGCTACAGGCACCCATACCAAGGAGCTTCGGATGAAAAAGTTGTTCATGGCGTCACTGCTCGGTTCGGCCATTACCCTGTGCACCTCGGCGCTGGCCGCCGGCCCTGACCTCAAGGCGCTGGAAGACGCCGCCCGCAAGGAAGGCACCATCAACAGCGTGGGCATGCCCGATGCCTGGGCCAACTGGAAAGGCACCTGGGAAGACCTGGCCAGCAAATATGGCCTCAAGCACAGCGACACCGACATGAGCTCGGCGCAGGAGCTGGCCAAGTTCGAGGCCGAGAAAGACAACGCCAGCGCCGATATCGGTGACGTGGGCGCCGCCTTCGGCCCGATTGCAGTGGCCAAGGGTGTCAGCCAGCCGTACAAGCCCAGCACCTGGGACCAGGTGCCGGCATGGGCCAAGGATGAAGACGGCCACTGGGCACTGGCCTATACCGGCACCATCGCCTTCATCATCAACAAGGATCTGGTCAAGGAAGGCGAACGCCCGAAAACCTGGCACGACCTGGAGAAAGGCAAGTACAAGGTCGCTATCGGTGACGTGAGTACCGCTGCCCAGGCGGCCAATGGCGTGTTGGCCGCGGCGATCGCTTACAAGGGTGACGAGAGCAACCTGGCCCCAGGCCTGCAACTGTTTACCAAGCTGGCCCAGCAGAAACGCCTGTCCCTGGCGAACCCGACCATCCAGACCCTTGAAAAGGGTGAAGTTGAAGTGGGCGTGGTATGGGACTTCAACGGCCTGAGCTACCGCGAGCAGATCGACCCCAAGCGTTTTGAAGTGCTGATCCCGGCCGACGGCTCGGTGATTTCCGGCTACACCACCGTCATCAACAAATATGCCAAGCACCCCAACGCTGCCAAGCTGACCCGTGAATACATCTTCAGCGACGCCGGGCAGATCAACCTGGCCAAGGGGCATGCACGGCCGATCCGGGCCGAGCACATGAAGTTGCCGGAAGACGTGCAGGCCAAACTGCTGCCCAATGAGCAATACAGTGCGGCCCAGCCGATCAAGAATGCCGAAGCCTGGGAAGCGACCTCGAAGAAGCTGCCGCAATTGTGGCAGGAGCAGGTGATCATCGAGATGGAATGAAGAAGCTTCAAGTAGCAAGCTGCAAGCTACAAGTGGAAGCCGGTGAGCGCCATGCCGGCTTCTTCTTGCAGCTTGCGGCTTGCAGCTTGCAACTTTCAGCTTTCAGCTAGAACCGCCTGCAGCTCATTGGGAGCCACCATGCAACACAACGTCATCCTGGTCCTGCTCGACGGCCTCAACTACCAGGTCGCCCACCATGCCATGGGCCACCTGCACGCTTATGTCGAGGCCGACCGCGCCGCGCTGTACCGCGTGGAATGCGAATTGCCATCGCTGTCACGGCCGTTGTACGAATGCATCCTCACCGGCGTAGCGCCCATCGACAGCGGTATCGTGCACAACGGCGTCAACCGCCTGTCCAACCAACGCAGCGTGTTCCACTACGCGCGCGAGGCCAACCTGGGCACGGCGGCAGCGGCCTATCACTGGATGAGCGAACTGTACAACCGCTCGCCTTTCGACCCGCAGCGCGACCGCCATACCCACGCCCCGAAGCTGCCGATCCAGCACGGGCTGTTCTATTGGGACGACCGTTACCCCGACTCCCACCTGCTGGCCGACGGCGAGTACCTGCGCCGGCGGCACGCCCCGAACTTTCTGCTGTTGCACCCCATGAGCATCGATGATGTCGGCCACCACCATGGCCTGGACAGCAGCCAGTACCGCAATGCCGCGCGCAGCGTGGACATCCTGCTGGCCGACTACCTGCCAGGCTGGCTCGAAGAGGGCTACCAGGTACTGGTCACTGCCGACCACGGCATGAACAACGACCGCTCGCACAATGGCTTGCTCACCGAGGAACGCGAAGTGCCGCTGTTCGTCTTTGGCGAAGCCTTCAGCCTTGACCCGGCCGCCAAGCCACAGCAGACCGAGCTATGCGGCACCATCTGCGAGCTGCTGGGCGTGGCGCACGACAAAACGGTATGCAGGGAGTTGCTCAAGTGAACCGCAGCCGCTACATGGCCTTGCTGTGCCTACTGCCGTTCGCGGCGTTCTTCGTCATCTTCCAGATCGCCCCGCTGGCCTGGGTGGCGATCAACAGCTTGCAATCGGAGGCTGGATGGGGCCTGGCCAACTTCAGCAAGGTGTTCACCTCTAAGTTCTACCTGCAGGCGTTGCAACGCAGCCTGGAGATCAGCTTCTGGTCGAGCCTGTTCGGTATCGTCATCGCGACCCTCGGTGCCTATTCGCTGCGCCAGGTAGACTCGAGGCTGCGCGACTTCGTCAGCGCTTTCGCCAACATGACCAGCAACTTCGCCGGGGTGCCGCTGGCCTTTGCCTTCATCATCCTGCTCGGTTTCAACGGCGCACTGACCCTGCTGCTGAAGCAGATCGGCCTGCTGGAAGACTTCAGCATCTATTCCAGAAACGGCCTGATCCTGGTGTACACCTACTTCCAGATCCCGCTGGGCGTGCTGCTGCTGTACCCGGCATTCGACGCACTGCGCGAAGACTGGCGTGAATCGGCAGCACTGCTGGGCGCCAGCCACTGGCAGTTCTGGCGGCACATCGGCCTGCCGGTGCTGACCCCGGCCCTGCTGGGCACCTTCGTCATCCTGCTGGCCAATGCCCTTGGCGCGTACGCCACCGTGTACGCGCTGACCACTGGCAACTTCAACGTACTGCCGATCCGCATCGCTGGCCTGGTGGCCGGTGACATCAGCCTCGACCCCAACCTGGCCAGCGCGCTGGCAATGGTTCTGGTAGGGCTGATGACGCTGGTCACGGTGGTGCACCAATGGCTACTGAAACGGAGCTACCATGCGCGCTGAAACCCGTGCCGGCGGCTGGTACCACCGCGCCGTGGTGTACCTGCTGTTCCTGATTCTGCTGTTGCCCCTGGCCGGCACCCTGCTCTACTCGCTGGCTACCAGTTGGTCGGCCAGCCTGCTGCCCAGCGGCCTGACGTTCAAGTGGTACATCGCGCTGTGGAGCGAACCCCGCTTCCTGGCGGCGTTCGGCCAGTCGCTGCTGGTCTGCGTGGGGGCGCTGCTGCTGTCGGTGGTACTGATCCTGCCGCTGTTGTTCGTGGTCCACTACCATTTCCCCAGGCTGGACGGGCTGATGAACATCCTGATCCTGCTGCCCTTCGCGGTACCGCCGGTGGTGTCGTCGGTAGGGCTGCTGCAGCTGTACGGCAGCGGGCCGATGGCCATGGTCGGCACGCCGTGGATCCTGATCGGCTGCTACTTCACCATCGCCCTGCCGTTCATGTACCGGGCGATCACCAACAACCTGCAGGCCATTCACCTGCACGACCTGATGGACGCCGCCCAGCTGCTCGGCGCCAGCACCTGGCAAGCCGCACTGCTGGTGGTGCTGCCAAACCTGCGCAAGGGCCTGATGGTGGCGCTGTTGCTGTCGTTCTCGTTCCTGTTCGGGGAATTCGTGTTCGCCAACCTGCTGGTCGGCACCCGCTACGAGACCCTGCAGGTGTACCTGAACAACATGCGCAACAGCAGCGGCCACTTCAACAGCGCGCTGGTGATTTCCTACTTCGCCTTCGTGCTGGTACTGACCTGGGTTGCCAACCGCCTGAACAAGGACAAGACCTGACATGAGCTTCGTCAGCGTACAGCAATTACACAAGCGCTATGCCGGCAACCCGGTTTTCGAGAACATCGACTGCCACATCGAGCGCGGCGAATTCGTCACCCTGCTCGGCCCCTCCGGGTGCGGCAAGTCCACGCTGCTGCGTTGCATCGCCGGGCTCACCCCGGTGGACCGCGGGCAGATCCTGCTGGACGGCCACGACATCGTGCCGCTGAGCCCGCAGCAACGCGGCATCGGCATGGTGTTCCAGAGCTACGCGCTGTTCCCCAACATGACCGTGGAGCAGAACGTTGCCTTTGGCCTGCGCATGCAGAAGGTCAAGGCCGAGGAATGCCAGCGGCGCGTGCGCGAGGCACTGGACCTGGTCGAGCTGGGCACCTTTGCCGGGCGCTACCCGCACCAGTTGTCGGGCGGCCAGTGCCAGCGCGTGGCCTTGGCCCGCTCGCTGGTCACCCGGCCACGCCTGTTGCTGCTCGACGAGCCGCTGTCGGCACTGGATGCACGTATCCGCAAGCACCTGCGCGAGCAAATTCGCGCGATCCAGCGCGAACTGGGGCTGACGACCATCTTCGTCACCCACGACCAGGAAGAGGCGCTGACCATGTCTGACCGTATCTTCCTGATGAACCAGGGGCGCATTGTGCAAAGCGGCGATGCCGAAACCCTTTACACTGCGCCGGTGGACCTGTTTGCCGCAGGCTTTATCGGCAACTACAACCTGCTTGACGCCGACAGCGCCAGCCGCCTGCTGCAACGCCCGATAGCCTGCCGCCTGGCGATCCGCCCGGAATCCATCACCTTGGGCCTGGCGGGTGAGCGCGACGCCGAGGTACGCAGCCATAGCCTGCTGGGCAACGTGATCCGCTACCGCGTTCAAGTGCGTGGCGTGGAACTGGTGGTCGACGTACTCAACCGCTCACCGGCCGACCTGCATGCAGACGGGCAACGGGTGAGCCTGTCGATCGACCCCACGGCGCTACGCGAAGTGGCCTAAGGAGATGCAACACGATGGCATTGGCAATTTTCGATCTGGACGAAACCCTGATCCACGGCGACTGCGCGTCGCTGTGGAGTGAACAGATGGCCCGGTTGGGCTGGGTCGATGGCAAGGAATTCCTGCGCCGCGACCATGAGCTGATGGAAGCGTACGGCAAAGGCCACCTGCAGATGGAGGACTACATGGCCTTCAGCCTGGAGCCGATTGCCGGGCGCACTTTGGAAGAGGTCGAGCACCTGGTGGAGCCGTGGGTTGAAGAGGTGATCGAGCCAATCATCTACGGCGACGCCTGCCGCTGCATTGCCGAGCACCGCAAGCGCGGTGACCGCATTCTGATCATTTCGGCTTCAGGCACGCACCTGGTCGGGCCGATTGCGGCGCGCCTGGGCATAGATGAATACCTGGCGATCGAGCTGGAGGCGGTGAACGGGGTGTATACCGGCAACACCCATGGGGTACTGACCTACCGCGAGGGCAAGATTACCCGGCTGTTGGAATGGCTGGACCAGGAGCAGGAGAACCTGGAGGGGGCGAGCTTCTATTCCGATTCGAGGAATGACCTGCCGTTGTTGTTGAAGGTGGATCACCCGTATGCGGTGAACCCGGATGGGGTGTTGCGCGAGCACGCCGAGAAGAATGGCTGGCCTATCTTGAGTTGGACTTGAGGGACATGGGGGCGCTTCGCGACACAAGGCCGCGCCTACAGGCAAATGCAAGCTCCTGTAGGAGCGGCCTTGTGTCGCGATGGGCTGCCCAGCAGCCCCGGCAACCTCAAGCCAGGCTCGGGTCGATCACCATCACCAACTTGCCCGACACCTGGTTGGTCTCCAGCTCGGCATACGCCGCCTGGGCGAACTCCACAGGGTAGGTATCGACCAGTTGCGGCGACAGGCGCCCTTCGCTGAACAGCGGCCACACCTGCTGCTGCAACTCGCGCAGCAGCTCGGCCTTGAAGCTGTCATCACGGTTGCGCAGGGTAGAACCGGTGATCCCCAGGCGCTTGCCCAGTACCTGAGCCAAGTCCAGCTCGAACGTGCGGCCGCCCATCAGGCCGATGATCACCCAGCGCCCGTCACGGGCCAGCAGTTTGAGGTTGAGTTCACCATAGCTGGCCCCCACCGGGTCAAGAATCACGTCGAACGGGCCCAGCCCTTCCAGCGCGTCGAGGTTCTGGTTACGCACCACGCCACCTGCTGCGCCCAAGGCCTGGCAATAGGCCAGGCGGTCCGCCGAGCCGACGCTGACCCAGACCGGGCTGCCAAACGCCTTGCACAGCTGAATGGCTGCCGAGCCGACGCCGCTGGCACCGGCGTGCACCAGGACCTTCTCGCCCGCCTTCAGCGCACCAAGCTGGAAGATGTTCAGCCAGGCAGTGGCGTACACCTCCGGCAGTGCAGCGGCTTCATGCAGGCCAAGGCCTTCGGGCACCGGCAGTACGTGGCGGGCGTCGACCACCACTTCCTCGGCCATGGCACCGCTGGCCAGCAGCGCGCAGACCCGATCACCCACGCGCCAGGCTGCGCCAGCGCCCACTTCTTCGACCACCCCGGAGCACTCCAGCCCCATGTACGGGCTGGCACCTGGCGGCGGTGGGTACAAACCTTTCATCTGCAGCAAATCGGCGCGGTTCAACCCCGCCGCAGCCACGCGGATGCGCACTTGGCCCGCGTCACAGGTCGGGCGTTCGGCCTCGACCCAGGTCACATGTCCGTCAACGCCTTGCAATGCCTTCACAGTGCCTCCATAGTTGAATCATATGACCGAGCCTGGGATCGTTGTGCCCAGGCTTTTTGCAGTATGCGCCCGGCTCTTCTGGAACCGGCGAACGGAAAAGACGGCCTACTATGCGTGATCAATTGCCCCCACGTCGAATCAGCATGAAGCATTTCCTCCCAAGCACCGCCCTGGCCATGATGATCGGCCTGGGCAGCCTCGCGCTCGGCGGCAATGCAGCGGCCGCCAACAAATGGGACAGCCTGCAACCCGACCGCGACGAGATCGTCGCCAGCCTCAATGTGGTGGAGTTGCTCAAGCGCCACCATTACAGCAAGCCGCCACTGGATGACGCCCGTTCGGTCATCATCTATGACAGCTACATCAAGCTGCTGGACCCGGCGCGCAGCTACTTCACCGCGGCCGATATCGCCGAATTCGACAAGTGGAAAACGCAATTCGACGATTTCCTCAAAAGCGGCAACCTCGACCCGGGCTTCACCATCTACAAGCGCTACCTCGACCGCGTCAAGCAACGCCTGGACTTCGCCCTGGCCGAGCTGAACAAGGGCGTGGACAAAATGGACTTCACCACCAAGGAAACCTTGCTGATCGACCGCAAGGACGCGCCATGGCTGAAGGACCAGGCCGCGCTTGACGACCTGTGGCGCAAACGCGTGAAAGACGAAGTGCTGCGCCAGAAGATCGCCGGCAAAGAGCCCAAGCAGATCCAGGAAACCCTGACCAAGCGCTACAAGAACCAGCTCGCGCGCCTGGACCAGACCCGTGCCGAAGATATCTTCCAGGCCTACATCAACACCTTCGCCCAGTCCTACGACCCGCATACCAACTACCTGTCGCCTGACAACGCGGAAAACTTCGACATCAACATGAGCCTGTCGCTGGAAGGTATCGGCGCAGTGCTGCAAAGCGACAACGACCAGGTCAAGATCGTGCGCCTGGTGCCGGCCGGCCCGGCAGCCAAGACCAAGCAGGTGGCACCGGCAGACAAGATCATCGGTGTCGCCCAGGGCAACAAGGAAATGGTCGACGTGGTCGGCTGGCGCCTGGATGAAGTGGTCAAGCTGATCCGCGGCCCGAAAGGCTCGGTGGTGCGCCTGGAAGTCATCCCGGCCAGCAACGCACCGAGCGATCAGACCAGCAAGATCGTGTCGATCACCCGCGAAGCGGTGAAGCTGGAAGAGCAGGCGGCGAAGAAGTCTGTGCTCAAGCTCAAGCAGGACGGGCGTGACTACAAGCTGGGCATCATCGAGATCCCGGCCTTCTACCTGGACTTCAAGGCCTACCGCGCCGGCGACCCGGAGTACAAGAGCACCACGCGTGACGTGAAGAAACTGCTCACCGAGCTGCAGAAAGAAAAAGTCGACGGCGTGGTCATCGACCTGCGCAACAACGGCGGCGGCTCGTTGCAGGAAGCCACCGAACTGACCAGCCTGTTCATCGAGAAAGGCCCGACGGTGCTGGTGCGCAACAGCGATGGCCGGGTCGACGTGCTGGAAGACGAAAACCCCGGTGCCTTCTACAAAGGGCCGCTGGCGCTGCTGGTCAACCGCCTCTCGGCATCGGCCTCGGAGATTTTCGCCGGTGCCATGCAGGACTACCACCGCGCGTTGATCATTGGCGGCCAGACCTTCGGCAAGGGCACCGTGCAGACCATCCAGCCGCTCAACCATGGCGAGCTGAAGCTGACACTGGCGAAGTTCTACCGGGTATCCGGGCAGAGCACCCAGCATCAGGGCGTACTGCCGGACATCGACTACCCATCGATCATCGACACCAAGGAAATCGGCGAAAGCGCCCTGCCCGAGGCCATGCCGTGGGACACCATCCGCCCGGTGGTCAAGCCCGCTGCCGACCCGTTCAAACCGTTCCTGGCGCAGCTCAAGGCCCAGCATGAGGCACGTAGCGACAAGGATGCCGAGTTCACCTACATCCGCGACCGCCTGGCCCTGACCCAGAAGCTGATGAACGAAAAAACCGTCAGCCTCAACGAGCAGGACCGCCGTGCCCGCCACGACGAGATCGAGGCGAAACAACTGGCGCTGGAAAACACCCGCCGCAAGGCCAAGGGTGAAGAGCCACTCAAAGAGCTGAAGAAAGAGGACGAAGACGCGCTGCCGGCCGAGGATGAAAACACCAAGCCGGAAGACGACGCCTACCTGGCAGAAACCGGTCGCATCCTGATCGACTACCTCAGCGCCAGCAGCAAAGTGGCCAAGAAGTAAGGCCGCTGGCTGTCGCGACATAACAAGGGCCGGGCATGCAAATGCCCGGCCCTTTCATTTCGTGCCTGCCTGGATAAAACCCGGTGCAGCTGGCGATCAGGCGCTTTCGGGGTAGCTGTATTCGAACACCCGCACCACTTCGGAAGCATGCCACGACGCGGCCTCCATACCGTCGATCGGGCCGGAGAAGCGCCCCAGGCGCTCTACGCATTCGAAAAAGCCGGTACGCGGCAAGCGGCTGGCGCCCTGGCTGATGACCAACGAACTGCGCAGCGGTTGCTCGGCACGCGCGTCCAGCACCGCCAGGTATTCCAGCGCAGCGGTGAGTGTCTGCATGGCCGGGCTGGGCAATTGCAAGCGCTCGATCAGCGCTCTGTAAGTCAGCAAGTGACGTTGACGGCGGGCCAGGTCAAGCTCGCCCAGCAGGTTGTCCCAATGCTGACGGCTGATCCTGACCTGGCTCATGATGGCTCGCTCCAGCCTGCGACCCCCAGGTGCCAGGCCAGGGCACGGCGGATGGCGGCATCCGGGTGGCGTTCGCCTGATTCGATCATGGCTAGGTAGGCCGGGCTGACCCCAACATTGCGCGCCAGTTGCTCAGGCGCGATGCCCTTGGCCTGGCGGATCTGTGCAACTTCACTGAACGCCGGCAGCGCTGCAACGGCTGCGGCTGGAGCCGGCTCGCAGGCACCGGCCTCGGCAGGTGCCTGCCCTGCAGCCTGCAGCAGCGCCTGGTACTGCTCCCAGGGAACCACGGCGTACTCGGGCTGACCGTCGCGGCTGATGACCTGAATACCCATTACAAACCCCTTCAACAAGGATTACAGCATGCAATCCATACGGCCTATCTGGTGGAGCCGGCATAGGCGTTGCAATACAGCGCGGCAACCCTGCCCTCTCATCCAACCGGATGACAGCCAATAGCGAACAGCAATCGGGCTGCTCCCCTTCTGTTATATCTCATTGTAAGAGATTTCCAGCAGGCGTGCTTGAGAGCGGACATCGTCAGACGAGGTCGGCCCCCAATGAATGTCACCGCCAGTTTGCAATCGCTGAAGCACCCACAGAATCAGAGAACAAGTATCAAGATGGATCGTTGACTTCCCTGATCGGAGCGCCGATACATTGATTGAAGACGAGCTCCAAAGCCTGGTCATTGCCTTGAAAAGACTCGATATTCGCCGCTACCCACTGCTCCTGGCCAACCCGTCCCCAGGTAATCTCGAAACCAGCGTTCACGACTAGCCATTCAAACAGAACACGCTGAGCCCGACCATTACCTTCACGGAAGGGATGAGCGACATTCAATGTTCCATACGATTGAGCAACGGAAACCACGAGCGAATCACGAGAGTAGCCTTCAAACCAGCCCGCCCGCGCCATTCTGGAAAACTCTTTTGCTACCTCTGGCTCGATACGGTCCGGTACACAGAAGTGGCTATGGCCCTTGCTGATCTTTACGGATCGAGTTTCTCCAGCCCAACTGTAGATACTGGAAAACAGACAGCGGTGAATTCGTTTTAATGTACCTAGATCGTATGGAGGCTCTTCGAACTCCAGCTGCGATGCCGCTACCTGGGTGAGGTAACGCTCAGCTTCCGTCAGATCCTCTGCATTGCGCAGATTGAGAAGGTTCTTCAGGACGTCCGTGTCAGGGTAGCAATCAGGGTCTTGATAGACCCCATACTTGTCGACACTCAAGCCTTGAGTTGCCGCACGGCTTCGCGTGCAGCAGCACGGGCAGGCAACTTCGCTTTGCCGTCGTCTGGCGGCACGATAAAGCCTTCAAGGCGCAGGCTGTTTTCGAAATTCGCAGTGCGATGCTTGGCGAACCACGCTTTTTTGGCGTGCAGGCTTAGCTTGTCCATGGACGAGTCTCTAATGTCTGTAGGTGTCATTGTAGCCGACAGACTCCAAGCCAGGCCAGCTACCCAAAAGTTCGGTTTTACCGGGTATTGCGCTCCAGGCGCAGTGCTTCCGGTGTCGCAGGTAGCCGCTCGACCACGCGTAGCCGCTCGGGTGCCTGGCTGTCGCGCCAGGCCTTGAACCGGGCCAGCTCGTCGGCCACGGTTTTCAGTACCCAGCCCAGCACTGCGATGTCGTCGAGGAACCCGACGCCCAGCAACCAGTCGGGGATGGCGTCGATGGGGCTGACGAAATACAGCAGGCCAGCGACGATGGTCACCAGCGCCTTGGGGCTGATGGCGCGGTATTCGCCGCGCCACCATGCCAGGCACAGCGACTGCAGCAATTTCACGTCGTCACGCAACTGGCCAAGGCGTGGGCCTTTGCGCGCCACGGCGAACAGCAAGGCCGGCAACCGGCCGCGGCTGAGCAGGCGCTCGGCCAAGGGCAGGAAACGGGCGAAATTCCAGGGTGCGCTCATGGAACCTCCGAGAGGGAAAAGGTTATCCACATTTATTGTGGATAACCTTGTGAACAGGCCACAGTTTCTGACCCTGGGTGCCTGCCAGGCAAGGGCCCCGGTCAGATCGGGCGTTTTTTACACAGTCGTTACAGGCTGTTGCTACCAGCGCCGCGAGCGACTTGCGTCAGAAGCGTCCTACTTCTTCACGCTGCATTTCCTCGGACAGTATCAGCAGTGGCAGGTTCGTCCAAGCAGCTAAAACGAAAACGCCCCGTAAAGACGGGGCGTTTTCGGCAAACAGCCAGTATTACTTGGCAGGGGCTTCGGCAGGCGCTTCAGCGGGGGCTTCAGCGTCCGGCTCAGCGCCTTGCAGCTGGGCCGGGTCCTTGATGGCGATCAGTTCAAGATCGAACACCAGTACCGAGTTGGCCGGGATCAGCGGGCTTGGGCTTTGCGCACCGTAGGCCAGTTCAGCCGGGATGAACAGCTTGTACTTCTCGCCAACGTGCATCAGCTGCAGGCCTTCGACCCAACCCGGGATGACGCCGCTCACCGGCAGGTCGATGGGGCTGCCGCGCTCGACGGAGCTGTCGAAGACCTTGCCATCGATCAGCTTGCCTTCGTAGTGAACAGTCACCACGTCGGTCGGCTTGGGTTGCGGGCCGTCGGCTTTCTTGATCACTTCGTACTGCAGGCCCGAAGCGGTGGTGACGACACCCGGCTTCTTGGCGTTTTCCTCAAGGAACTTCTTGCCGGCAGAGGCGGCTTCTTCGCTGGCCTTGGCCAGGCGCTCTTCGGCACGTTTCTGCAGCGAGGTGAAGGCCTCTACCAGCTCTTCATCCTTGATACGCTGTTCTTTCTTGCCAACGGCGTCCTCGATACCGAGGGCGACTGCTTTGGAATCAAGGTCTTCCATGCCTTCCTGAGCCAGGCTCTTGCCCATGTTCAGGCCGATTCCGTAGGAGGCTTTCTGCGCCGGGGTCTTCAGCTCGGGGCTGCTGGCCTGTTGATCACAGCCAGCCAGTACCAGGCCAACCAGGGCAACCGCAGCCGCCAAACGATGCTGTTTCATGTCATTTCCTTGTTCATGCGCCATAAGGGCAATCAGGGTAGAAGCCGCGAGCTTATCAGGCGTCCCCAACCCATGGCTACCGGCATAAGAGCCAACAAACAGGGAATAGTTCCACAGCCTCGCGCACGGCAGAAAAGCCTTGCGGCTGCCGGTTCCACCTCAAGGCGCTGAGCGCCCTGCTGACAGCGCTGGCTCAGGGGTAAACGCCCTCGCGGTACTGCCCGGCCACTTCGCGCAGCACCTCACACACCCACTGCCCCGGCAGGCTTTGCGGCAGGGCCGCATTGCGACAGATGCCCACCGAGCCACCGGGTTCACGCACACCCAGGTCAAGCTCGACCAACTCGCCACGGCGCAGGTCAAGCAGTACGGCATCGCGCGGCGCCACCCACACGCCGTCACTGCTCAGCAGGTAGCGCCGGCTCAACGCCAGGGACAGCGTTTCCAGGCGCTGCGCCGGCATCTGGATGCCGCATTGCACGAACAGGCTGTCGGCATGCTGGCGGATGGTGGTACCCGCAGGCGGCAAGACCAAGGGGTAACGCCCTACCTGGCCGCGCTCCACGGGGGTGCGGGCCAGCAGTGGGTGACCCGGGCGTACCACCAGGCTCATCGACTCGCTGTACAGGTGCTCGAACGACAAACCCTGGATTTGCGGGCTGTCGGTCATGCGCCCGACCACCAGCTCCAGTTCCCCCAGGTGCAGTTGGCCAAGCAGCTGTGCGCTGACCCCGGTCACCACCCGGATCACCAGCGCTTCATGACGCTGATGCAGGCGGCAAAGCACTTCGGGCATGAGCAGGCCCTCGACCGTGGACAGCACGCCGATGCGGACCTGCGACGGCGCCCGTGCCTCGCCGCGCAGGCTGCTGACGCCATCGCGCAGGGCTTGCACGCTGGGCCCGGCATAGCGCATGAAGCGCGTACCGGCCGGCGTCAGCTCGACCCCTTGGCGGCTGCGCGCGAACAGCCGGGTTTCCAGCAGGTCTTCGAGCTCCTTGAGGGTCTTGGAGATCGCCGGCTGACTGATGGCGAGCACGTTGGCGGCCCTGGCCAGGCTGCCCTGCCGGGCAATCTCCAGAAAGCACAGCAGGTGGCGGTACTTGATGCGGGTGTCGAGGTTCATGCCGGCAAGCTTACCGCATCGCCACCTGCGGCGTATCCGGGTCGCGCTGCTGGCGGCGGAACTGCCCGGGTGGCAGGCCGTGGATCTGGCGGAAACGTCGGGAAAAGTAGGCTTCGTCGGCAAAGCCGCACAGCCGTGCCACCTCGCCCACCGGGCGGCTGCCGTTGAGCAGGTAGTTGCGTGCGGCGTGCATGCGCCGCTCCAGCACCAGCTCACTGAAGGTCTTGCCGATTTCCTTGCGCAGCCAGTGGGTCAAGTAGGTGGGCGACAGGTAGGTGGCGGCGGCGACCTTCTGCAGGTTGAGGTCGGGGTCGTCGATATGCCTGCGCAGGTATTCGCTCATGCGGCCCAGCGCAGCGCGGCGGCTGAGCTGTGCGGCATTGCTCTCGGCCAGTTCGCGCAGCGGCTCGGCATACAGGCCACAGACCTGGCCGATCAGTTGCAGCAACAGGCCCTTGAGGATTTCGCGGGTGCCGAAGCGGCGGTTGGCATCCAGTACACGCATGCGGTCGAGGACTTGGCGTAACTCGGCAAAGTCGGCCTCGTCCAGGCAAAAGTCGAGGTGCTCCTGAAAGCGGAAGGGGGACAGCTCTGGCGCCTGCAGGATCGACACCTCTTCCAGGTCCATCGGGTCACAGGCCAAGTGCGGCAGCAGGAAGGTCTGGGAGAAGTTGATCACCACGAAGTCACTGTTGGCCGGGTGCGGGATCACATGCACCCGGTGCGGCAGGATGAAAGCCAGGGTGTTGCGCCTGAAGGGGCGCTGCACGCTACCGATGTGTTGCACGGTGTCGCCGCCCAGGTTGACCTGGATCTGGAAGTACTCGTGGCGATGTGGCGCTGTCTCGGCGGGGCGGCCGCGCTGGTCGCGGATGTAGAAGTCCATCAGCTCGCTGCGCTGCTGCATGACGTAGGTCGGGACCTCGCGCTTTGGGGGCATTGGGCTTACTCCAGGTTCCAGAATGGCGCTGCCTGTTCCGGCCTCTTCGCGGGCTCGCCCGCTCCCACAGCATCATCACCGGGCTTGGGGCTGCGCTGCACCTGTGGGAGCGGGCGAGCCCGCGAAGAGGCCGGAACAGGCAATGCAAGTTGTACGATGTCCAAACTCATCAAATTAAACCTGTCTGCAAAAACCTGCGCAACCCTGAGCGCCCACAGCCCGCTAGAAATGCGACATCCAGCAGAAAAACGGTCCAAAACCCCGCCTCCCGATTTTTTTGGACAGTTCAGCCTTCCCCCGCCTCCTGTGAAAAAAACGATCTAAAACCGCCGTTGCATTCAAGACGTTGTACGACCACCTTAGTAAAGGGACTGCAGCCCAACCTCTACCAACAACAACAAACGAGGTCGACTCATGTCGAGCACGCCTACCCCCCGCGCCGCGTCGTCGTACGCGCTGGACGCCGCCCCTGCCCAGCGCCTGCCCACCCGCCGGCGCTGGTTCATGCTGTCGCTGCTGCTGGTGGCGACCATCATCAACTACGTCGACCGGGTGAACATTTCCATCGCCGCGCCGTTCATGGCCAAGGACCTTGGCCTGGACAAGGTCGAGATGGGCCTGATTTTCTCCGCCTTCGCCTGGACCTACGCCCTGGCCTTGGTGCCGGCAGGCTTCATCGCCGACCGCTTCGGCTCGCGCCTGACCTACGGCGTGTCTCTGATCAGCTGGTCGGCAGTGACCGTGGCCCAGGGCCTGGCCAGTGGCTTTGCCTCGCTGTTCGGCCTGCGCCTGGCGGTCGGTGCCATGGAGGCCCCGGCCTTCCCGGCCAACAGCCGCGCCGTCACCGTGTGGTTCCCCGCCCGCGAGCGCGGCATGGCCAGCAGCATCTACGTATGCGGCCAGTACCTGGGCACGGCGCTGTTCACTGGCGCCCTGCTGTGGCTGGCGACCACCTACGACTGGCGCCATGTGTTCTACAGCACGGGCCTGGTCGGCATCGTGTTTGGCGTGGTGTGGCTGTTCCTGTACCGCGACCCGTTGAATTGCAAGAAGGTCAGCAAGGAAGAACTGGCCTACATAGAGAACGGCGGCGGCTTGGTCAAAAGCAGCCAGCAACGCACCCGTTTTGACTGGCGCCAGGTCGCCGAGCTGTTCCGCTACCGCCAGGTGTGGGCGATCTGCCTGGGCAAGTTCGCCAGCACCTCGGCACTCTATTTCTTCCTGACCTGGTTCCCGACCTACCTGATCGAAGAGCGCCAGCTGACCTTGATCAAGGTCGGCATTTTCGCGGTCATGCCGTTCATTGGCGCTACGGTTGGCATCCTGCTGGCGGGCATCGTCTCCGACCTGCTGATCCGCAAGGGGTACTCGCTGTCGTTCGCCCGCAAGCTGCCGCTGGTGGTGGGCTCGATGCTGGGCATGTCGATCGTGCTGGTGAACTTCACCGATTCCAACGTGCTGTGCATCGCCGTCCTGACCCTGGCGTTCTTTGCCCAGGGTATCGCTTCGTCGTCATGGGCGGCGGTGTCGGAAGTGGCGCCCAAGGAGCTGATCGGCTTGACCGGCGGGATTACCAGCCTGGCCGCGAACATTGGCGGCATCGTTACGCCCATCGTGATTGGCGCGATCGTGCAGGCCAGCGGTTCATTCGCCATGGCGTTCTGGTTCATTGGCGCGGTGGCGTTGATGGGGACGCTTTCGTATTCGCTGCTGCTGGGGAAGCTGTACCGCATCGAGCTCAAGACTGCAGCTTGAGATTCCCACGGCCTGTGCTGGCCTCATCGCTGGCAAGCCAGCTCCCACAAGGCCTGCGCAGTTGCCTGGACCTGTGGGCCGGCTTGCCGGCGATAGGGCCGGTACAGGTTGCCTGGATAGTCCAACCCAACCCCGCTTTCGTCCAACTTTAGCGGCCAGCCCGTGACATACGCTGGCCACCCCAGCAAGGAGGATTGACCCATGACTTACCTGTTCAAGCCGCCGGCCATCGTCAGCCTGCCGATCCGCGGCAGCGATGTGCGCTTTCCGGTCGGCCGGGTGTTCTGCCTGGGCCGCAACTACCCATGGCCGGAAACCTACGGGCCGGCGCCACAGGAGCCGGTGTTCTTCATGAAACCAGCGAGCAATGTGGTCGAGGCAGCGGGCGAGCTGCCTTTCCCGCCGCAGACCGACGAGTTTTGCCACGAAATCGAGCTGGTCGCAGCCATCGCCAAGGGCGGTGCCGACATCGCCCCGGAGCATGCCCTGGAACACGTGTTCGGCTTTGCCGCCGGCCTGGACATGACCCGGCGCGATCACCAGCGCAAGGCCAAGGCCGAGGGCCTCCCCTGGGAGGCGGCCAAAGTGTTCGAGGCCTCGGCCCCCATGACTGCCATCGTCCCCGCCAGCGAGTGCGCCTGGCCGCTGAATGCGACGCTGTGGCTGCAGGTCAATGGCCAGGAGCGCCAGCGTGCCCACCTCAGCCAGCAGACCTGGACGTTGGCCGAAGTCATCAGTCGGCTGTCCCGCCAGCTGCCGCTCCGCCCGGGCGACCTGATCATGACCGGCAGCCCGCCCGGGGTGGCGGCGCTGAACCCAGGCGACACCCTCCACGCCGGCATCGACGGTATCGGCGAACTGCACTTGCACGTCGGCCCCAGCCCTGCCGGGCAAGCCGCCAACGCTGCCTGATTCCCCTGGAGTGACGAAATGAAGCAGAACAGGAAAATCGCTCTGGTCACCGGCGCCGGCAGCGGCATCGGCCGCGCCGTCGCCCTCGCCCTGCTGGAGGATGGCTTCAGCCTGGTCCTCGCCGGGCGCCGTCTCGAACCGCTGCAAGCGGTCGTCGAACAGGCGCAGGCTGCGGGCGGTGAAGCCATGGCGGTAGCCACTGACGTGCGTGATGAACAGAGCGTCGCGCAGCTGTTTGCCACCGTCGAGGAGGTACATGGCCGCCTCGACGTGATCTTCAACAATGCCGGCATCAATGCCCCGGCCGTACCGGTCGACGAGCTGCCGCTGGAAAACTGGCGCAACGTCATCGCTACCAACGTCGATGGGGTGTTCCTGTGTGCCCGCGCGGCCTTCGGCCTGATGCGCCGCCAGCAGCCGCAAGGCGGGCGGATCATCAACAACGGCTCGATATCGGCGCATACCCCGCGCCCGTTCACCGCGCCCTACACCGCCAGCAAGCATGCGGTGCTGGGCCTGACCAAGGCACTGGCGCTGGACGGCCGGCCTTACAACATCGTCTGCAGCCAGGTGGACATTGGCAACGCCCTGACCGAGCTGTCCGAGCGCATGACCCGTGGTGTGCGCCAGGCCAATGGCGAGATCGCCGCCGAGCCAATGCTAAACGTGCGCCACGTGGCCGACGCGGTGCGCTACATCGCTGCGCTGCCGCTGGACGCCAACGTACTGAACATGACCGTGATGGCCAGCAACATGCCATTCGTTGGCCGTGGCTGAACCTTGCTTTCGATGAACCCTGTTCCTGATGGAGTGACCGATGAAACCCGAAGTCCTGCAACTTAGCCCGATCCTCATCCCGCAGATCCGTGAGCGCCTTGAACAGTTGTTCACCGTACACCGCTACTACGAACAGGCCGACAAGCACGCCTACGTCAGCCAGCATGCCGACAATATCCGCGGCGTGATCACCGGTGGCCACACGGGTATCAGCCAGGCACTGATGGCGCGCCTGCCCAACCTGGAAGTGATCGCGGTCAATGGTGTCGGCACCGACGCGGTCGACCTGGCCTACGCCCGCGACCGCGGCATCCAGGTGACAGCGACCATCGGTGCCCTCACCGAGGACGTTGCCGACCTCGCCATCGGCCTGCTGATCGGTGTGTGCCGGGGCATCTGCACCGGTGACCGTTTCGTGCGCGCCGGCCATTGGGCCACCAGTGCCACGCCGCTGGCACCGTTGCCACTGGCCCGTCAGGTGTCGGGCATGCGCGTGGGCATTGTCGGCATGGGCCGGGTCGGCCGCGCGGTGGCGCAGCGGGCAGCCGCGTTCGGTTGCCCGATTCGCTACACCGACTTGCAGGCGCTGGATGTGCCATACGGCTTCGAGGCCGCCCTGCTGCAGTTGGCCAAGCAGAGCGACGCACTGATCCTTGCAGCGGCGGCCGACAAGGGTGAGGCGCTGATCGATCGCGACGTGCTGCGGGCCTTGGGCAGCGAGGGTTATCTGATCAACATCGCGCGCGGCAAGCTGGTGGACGAACCGGCCTTGATCGCGGCATTACAGGCTGGCGAGATCGCCGGCGCGGCGCTGGATGTGTTTGCCGATGAACCGCGAGCGCCCGAGGCGTTGTTCGAGCGTGAGGACGTGGTACTGCAGCCGCACCGGGCCAGTGCCACCGTGCAGACCCGCACGCGCATGGGCGAGATGGTGGTGGCCAGCCTGGTGGATGTGTTTGCTGGTCGCACGCCGCAGGGGCTGGTGTTCTGAGGCACGTGTGCCGGCCTCTTTGCGGGCTCGCCCGCTCCCACAGAGTCATCGCAGGGCTTGAGGGCTGCGCTGTACCTGTAGGAGCGGGCAAGCCCGCGAAAGGGCCGGCACTGGCAATACACGAGAATCAGGCCACACCCAGTTCCACCGCGTCACCCTTCAACCGCACCGGCCACACCCGCAAGCGCTGCCCGCTGTCCTCCAGGCATTCCCCGGTGTGCAGGCTGAAATGCTGCTTGTACAAAGGCGCCGCCACCACCAGCTCACCCTGCACGCTCCCCACCAAGCCGCGGCCGATGATGTTGGCCCCGGAGCGTGGGTCGCGGTTGTCCACCGCGTACAGCGCTTGGGCTTGGCCAGGCAGATAGAACAGCGCCACCTGGGCACCGTCGAGCCACACCACCACACCGGAGTCGGCCACCAGGTCTTGCGCCCGGCACACGGCCTGCCAGTTCTCGCGTTTGTTCACAGCAGCATTGGACAGCATCATCAGACAGCCTCCTCGACAGTGGGGATCAGGTGCAGCGGCGCGGCAGGCCGGCGTTGTTCGCGTTCACGCACGAAGTGCACGTCCGGGTCGGCGCGCTGGTCGTTGACAAAGGTCCGGAAGCGCTTGAGCTTCTCAGGGTCGTTCAGGGCGTTGGCCCATTCGCACTGATACTGGTCGACCACATGCTGCATCTGCGCTTCCAGTTCGCTGGCCAGGCCCAGGCTGTCGTCGATGACCACCTGTTTCAGGTAGTCCAGCCCGCCCTCGAGGTTTTCACGCCACACCGAAGTGCGCTGCAGCTTGTCGGCGGTGCGGATATAGAACATCAGCACGCGGTCGATCAGGCGTACCAGGGTTTCGTCGTCCAGGTCGGTGGCAAACAGTTCGGCATGCCGCGGGCGCATGCCGCCGTTACCGCACACGTACAGGTTCCAGCCCTTGTCGGTGGCGATCACGCCAATGTCCTTGCTCTGGGCCTCGGCACATTCGCGGGTGCAGCCAGACACGGCAAATTTGAGCTTGTGCGGGCTGCGCAGGCCCTTGTAGCGGTCTTCCAGGCGCAGGGCCATGGCCACGCTGTCCTGCACGCCGTAGCGGCACCAGGTACTGCCCACGCACGACTTCACCGTGCGGGTCGATTTGCCGTAGGCATGGCCTGTTTCGAAACCGGCCTCGATCAACTCCCCCCAGATGAGCGGCAATTCGTGCAGCTGGGCGCCGAACAGGTCGATGCGCTGGCCGCCGGTGATCTTGGTGTACAGGTCGTACTTCTTGGCCACCTGGCCAATCACGATGAGTTTGTCCGGGGTGATTTCACCCCCCGGAATACGCGGCACCACTGAGTAGGTGCCGTTTTTCTGCATATTGGCCATGAAGGTGTCGTTGGTATCCTGCAGCGGCACCAGCGCCGGGTCCATGATCGGCTGGTTCCAGCAGGAGGCAAGGATGTTGCCCACCGCCGGCTTGCAGATGTCACAGCCGGTGTGGCCCTTGCCGTGACGGGCGAGCAGTTCGCTGAAGGTGCGGATGCCCTCCACCCGCACCATGGCGTAGAGTTCTTGCCGGGTGTAGGCGAAGTGCTCGCACAGGCTTTTGTCCACCGCTACACCGCGGGCCGTCAGTTCATGCTCGAAGACTTGCTTGAGCAAGGCCGCGCAGCCGCCACAGCCGGTTGTCGCCTTGGTGCAGCCCTTGACCGCAGCCAGGTCGCTGCAGCCGCTGTCGACGGCGGCACAGACTGCACCCTTGCTGACGTTATGGCAGGAGCAGATGGTGGCGCTGTCGGGCAAGGCGTCGGCCCCCAGCGCTGGTGCTGCGCCGCCTTGCGGCAGGATCAGCGCGGCAGGGTCGGCCGGCAGGGCAATACCATTCTGGGCATACTGCAGCAAGGTGTCGTAATAGCTGTTGTCGCCAACCAGTACCGCACCCAGCACATGCTTGCCGCTGGCATCCACCACCAGCCGCCGGTAGGCGCTGTTGGCTTCGTCGATGAAGCGGTAGCTGCGTGCACCGGGCGTAGCACCGTGGGCATCACCGATCGAACCGACGTCCACCCCCAGCAGCTTGAGCTTGGTCGACATGTCGGCACCGCTGAACGGCACCGGTGCCTCGCCGCAGAGCAATGCCGCCAGGTTGCGCGCCATGCTGTAGCCGGGCGCGACCAGGCCGAACACGCTGCCGTTCCACGATGCACATTCACCGATGGCGAAGATGCGCGGGTCACTGCTGCGGCAGTGCTCGTCGATCACTACCCCGCCGCGTGGGGCGATGTCCAGGCCGCAGGCACGGCCAAGGGCATCTTGTGGGCGAATGCCAGCGGAGAACACGATCAGGTCGGTTTCCAGGTATTGGCCACCGTCGAAGTTCATGCGGTAACGGTAGGCGTCGCCCTGGCTGATCGACTGGGTGGCACGCGACAGGTGCACCCCCACGCCCAGCGCTTCGATCTGTGCCTTGAGCGCTGCGCCGCCCTCGCCATCCAGCTGCACCGGCATCAGCCGTGGCGCGAACTCCACCACGTGGGCTTCCAGGCCGAGCGACTTGAGGGCGTTGGCTGCTTCCAGCCCCAGCAGGCCACCCCCCACCACCACACCACGGCGGGCGCTGGCGGCGGCAGCGCGAATGCCATCGAGGTCGTCGAGGGTACGGTAGACCAGGCGGGCATCACCGCTGGAGCCCTCGATCGGCGGCACAAAGGGGTAGGAACCGGTCGCCAGGACCAGTTGGTCGTAGCCGTAGCGGCCTTGAGCGGTAACCACCTCGCCCCGCTCGCGATCGATCTGCAGGACCGCTTCGCCAAGGTGCAGGTACACGCCGCTGGCGGCGTAGAAGTCGTGCTCGCACAGGGCCAGGGTTTCGGCACAGCTACCGCCAAAGTACTCGGACAGGTGCACTCGGTCGTAGGCGCGCTGGCGCTCCTCGCCGAACACCCGTACCTCGAACTGCTGCAGGGCGCCGCGGCTGACCAGTTGTTCGACACAGTGGTGGCCGACCATGCCGTTGCCGACGATGACCAGTCGCTCTCGTTGCCCGCTGCTCGCTGTTGCCTTCATAAGCCGATCCTCGATCAAAAAAAAAGCGCCTGGAGCCGAAGCTCCAGGCGCCTTTGCCTGTATTCATCACGGTAGGGGGCCCGGTTGATCGCCGTTGATCAGTGGGCTTTGTTGTTACATGGGCTAAGCAGGGAGTGTGCCAAGCCCGTTGCCGGGGGTGGACACGTTACGCGCAAACCCGCGCCTGCACGGGCCTGCACAGCGTTCCAGGCCTTTGCAGCAGCGGGCTCGCTCGCCCGCCACCCGGCACCGGCTGCGCACATTCACAGTGCACTGCAGCCCATCGCGGTGCACATCAGTACACGTCACGCCGGTAGCGCCGGGCCTGGTTCAGGCCGTCGACGTAGGCATCAGCCGCCGCCGCATCCATGCCGCCATGCTCGGCGACAATCGCCCGCAAGGCCGCGTCCACATCCCTGGCCATGCGCTGGGCATCACCGCAGACATAGAAGTACGCCCCGGCCTGCAACCATTGCCACAGCTGCGCACCGTGCTCGAGCATGCGCGTCTGCACGTAGATCTTTTGCGCCTGGTCACGCGAGAACGCCGTGTCCAGCCGCAGGTGCCCCGTGGCTTGCCAGGCCTGCAATTGCGCCTGGTAATAAAAGTCGCTTGCAGCGTGCTGCTCGCCGAAGAACAGCCAGTTCGGCCCGCTGGCGCCGCGCGCTTCACGCTCTTCAAGGAACGCCCGAAACGGCGCAATGCCAGTGCCAGGGCCGACCATGATCAACGGCACACCATCGTCCTCAGGCAGGTGGAAGTGCTTCGACACCTGCGGGAAAATCGCCACCTTCAACGCCTGTGCCCGGTCGGCCAGGAAGCTGGAGCACACACCGTTGCGATCACCGTAGCGCACCGTGGAAACGGTCAGGTGCACCTGTTGCGGGTGCGCCAGTGGGCTGGAACTGATCGAGTACAGCCGTGGCTGCAACGGCTTGAGCAACGCGAGCCAACTGGCCAGTGGCAGTTGCTGCGGGAAGGCGCGCAACACATCGACCAGTTGCCGGCCCCACAACCACGCTTGCAGTTCGGCCTTGCACTCGGGCTGCAGCAGGCGCTGCAGGTCGGGGGCATTAGCGGCGAACACCTGCAGTTGCTGTGGGGTGACCTTGGCGATTTCCAGGTGTGCCTGCAGGGCTTCGGCCAGCGGCATGGCGGGCTGGCCCTTCAATTCCACCAGCGCCTGGCCGTCGAGTTGCATCAGCGCCAGCAGTTCTGCGACCAGCGCCGGACAATTGCGTGGCCATACTCCCAGGGCGTCGCCGGCGGCGTAGGTGAAACCGCTGCCACTGAGGTCGAAGACCAACTGGCGGGTTTCCTTGCTGGCACCGGGGCCGTTGAGCAGGCGGTTTTCCAGCAGGGTGGCCGCCCAGGGCTGCTGCTTGGTGTAAGCCGCCACGGGTGCCGCTGCGCCGGCCGGCTGTGCCGCGGCGGTGCTGCCCAGGCTTGGCAGCAGCGCCTCCAGCCAGCCGGCAAACGCTTCGTCGAAGTCGGGCTCGCACTCCACCCGTTGCAGCAGGCGCCGGCCGCCCAGCTCGGCCAGCCGCTGGTCCAGCTTGCGGCCAAAACCACAGAACTGCTCATAACTGGAGTCGCCCAAGGCCAGCACGGCATACGGCAGCTCAGCACAGTGGCCGCCCTCCTCACCCTGCAACGCCTGCCAGAAGTTCGCGGCACTGTCGGGGGCCTCGCCATCACCGAACGTGCTGGTAATGAACACCACGCTGGCAGCGCCGCGCAGCTGGCTGGGGCGGGTCGCCTGCATGCAACTGAGCTGCACCTGCAGGCCTGCGCCGCGCAGGCGTTCGGCGCAGCGCTCGGCCAGCAGTTCGCAGTTGCCGGTCTGCGAAGCCCATACCACCTGGTGCAGCGGCTGGGCTGGCGCCGCGGCCGGTGCCTGGGCCGGGGTCGCGAACAGCCCGGCCAGCAAGCCGTCAACGAACATACGCCGGCTGGCCGGCAGCGGCGCACTGGCCGGCAGGCTGGGCACAGCGTCGGCGCGCGCCTGGGCCAGCCCCAGCAGAAAACCTTGCAGATAGTGGCGCTCGTCTTCGGCCAGCACCGGGGCCGGCAAGGTGTCCAGGCCTAACAGGCGGGACAAGGTGGCGGTCGGCATGCTGGCAGGCTCGGCAACGGAGGTGTGCAGTTCAAGGGCCTCGATACGCTCGCCGGCAACCCGCTGCAGGGCCACGGCGCAGTGCTTGAATGCGGGCTGCAACGACAGAGGGTCGAGCGCATCGCAGGTCACGGCATTGATGGCCAGCTGCTCACCGACCAGGTCGTTCCAGTGAAACGGCGCAAAGCAGTTGCCCGGCATGACCCGGTCGCTGATACGCGCCGGGAGCACGGCCTGGCCACGCCGCGAGCGAACGGCCACCTGGTCTTTCTCGGCAATGCCCAAACGGGCGGCATCTTCCGGGTGGATTTCAACGAACGGGCCGGGCTCCAGCTTGTTCAGCGCCGGTACCTTGCCGGTCTTGGTCAGGGTATGCCAGTGGTGCTGCACGCGGCCGGTGTTGAGCACCAGGGGGTAGGCGTCATCCGGCAACTCAGCGGCGGGCAACCAGGGCCGGGCGAAGAAGCGAGCCTTGCCACTGGCCGTGGGGAAGGCGATAGCCGGCCGCTGCCCTTGGTCATCGAGCAGCAGCGCCTGGCTGCTGCCATCGTTCAGGTAACGCAGCGGGCTGCGGTGCTGCTCGCGCCCCGGGGCGCTGGGCCACTGCCGGGGTTGCTGACGCAGGTCGGCATAGCTGATGCCACGCAGGTCATAGCCGGTGGCCGGGTTGTGAAAGCGGCGAATTTCCTCATACACCGCCTCGGCGTTCGGGTAATCGAAGGCCTCGCCATAGCCCATCGCGCAGGCCACACGGGCGATGATCTGCCAGTCCGGCAGACTTTGCCCGGGCGGCTCGACAGCGCGGGGCATCAGGGTCAGGTTGCGTTCGCTGTTGATCATCACGCCCTCGCCTTCGGCCCACAGCGCAGCAGGCAGCAGGATATCGGCGTAACGGTTGGTTTCGGTGTCGAGGAAGGCGTCCTGGGCGATCACCAGGTCGGCTGGCGCAAGCCGTCGAGCACCTGCTGGCGGTTGGCGACACTGGCAACCGGGTTGCTGCAGATGATCCAGCAGGCTTTCACCTCGCCGGCCTTGAGTTGCTCGAACAGGGCCACCGTTCCCTCGCCGGCTTCGCTGCGCAGGCTACCGGGTGGCAGTTGCCACTGCTGTTCGACGAAGGCACGGTCGGCCGCCACCAGCGCCGAGCGCTGGCCGGGCAAGCCGGGCCCCATGTAGCCCATTTCGCGGCCGCCCATGGCATTGGGCTGGCCGGTCAACGAGAACGGCCCGCTGCCAGGGCGGCAAATGGCACCGGTGGCCAGGTGCAGGTTGCAGATGGCATTGCTGTGCCAAGTGCCATGAATGCTCTGGTTCAGCCCCATGGTCCAGCAGCTCATCCAGTTGCCGGCGCTGCCGATCCATTGCGCGGCCTTGACGATGTCGGCCTCGGCCAGCCCGGTGATGGCGGCCACCCGTTCGGGGCTGTAGTCATCGAGCAAGGCGGGCATGTCGTCCCAGCCTTCGGTATGGCGGGCGATGAAGTCCGGTTGGGTGTGGCCATTGCGATGCAGCAGGTGCAGCAGGCCATTGAGCAAGGCCATGTCGCTGCCGGGGCGCAGCTGCAAGAACAGGTCGGCCTTGTCGGCCGTGGCGCTGCGCCGGGGATCGACGACGATCAGTTTGGCCCCCGCCTTGACCCGGTCGAGCAGGCGCAGGAACAGGATCGGGTGGCAGTCAGCCATGTTCGAACCGATCACCAGAAACACATCGGCGTGCTCGAAATCCTCGTAGCTGCCAGGCGGGCCGTCGGCGCCTAGCGACAGCTTGTAGCCGCTGCCGGCACTGGCCATGCACAAGCGCGAATTGGACTCGATGTGGCGGGTGCGAATGAAACCCTTGGCCAGCTTGTTGGCCAGGTACTGGGCCTCCAGCGACATCTGCCCGGACACGTAGAGCGCTACGGCGTCTGGCCCATGCTGGTCGATGATGCCACGCAGGCGCTTAGCACTCTCGGCAATTGCCTGGTCCATGTTGGCGCGCACTGGCGGCTGGTTGCGTTGCTGGCGCAGGTAGGCGTCCTCCATGCGCCCGGCCGCCGTCAGCGGCAAGTGGGCGGTAAGGCCCTTGGTGCACAGCCGGCCGTAGTTGCTGGGGTGCTGCTTGTCGCCGCTGATCTTGCCGACCTTGCCATCGGCAACGCTCATGACGATGCCGCAACCAACCCCGCAATACGGGCATACGCTGCGCACTTCGTTATTGACCATGGGCGGGCTCCTGTGGAAACGCAAAAAGGCGCCGGCTGCCCCGGCCTGCAGCAGCAAGCGGGGGCAACACGGCGCCTTTGTCGTGAGAATGTGCGGGCTGTCGACGTTGATGGCCCGGGATGGGAGGTAGCCAGCAATTAGTGGGCCAGCTGGAGCAGACGCTTCTACCACGCCCGCGCTCTGGCGTACCATGCGCACCCTGCGCACCATGCGGTGGCAACTTCACACCCGCTGGCGCTATGCTGGGGCAAATTCCAGCATGAGCAACCGCCCTTTCCCCATGCCCCAGGTGATCCTCAAGACCCCCGCCCAACTCGAGCTGATGCGCCGGGCCGGCCAGTTGCTGGCCCAGGTATTCGCTGACCTCGACAACTTCATCCGCCCCGGCGTGACCACCCTGCAAATCAACGACCGCGCCGAAGCCTACATTGTCGAAACGCTCAAGGCCCGGCCTGCGAGCAAGGGCCAGTACGGGTTCCCCTACTCGCTCAATACGTCGGTTGACCATGTGGTGTGCCATGGCATGCCCAAAGCCGACGAGGTGCTTGAGGAAGGCTCGATCGTCAACGTCGACATTACCCTGGAACAGGGCGGCTACATCGCCGACGCCTCGAAGATGTACTGCATTGGCACCATCAGTGACGAGGCCCGCCGCCTGGTCGACACCACCTATGCAGCGCTGTGGAAAGGCATCGAGCAGGTGCGCCCTGGGGCCACGCTGGGTGACATCGGCCACGCCGTGCAGGCCCATGCCGAGGCCGCGGGCTACAGCGTGGTGCGCGAATACTGTGGGCATGGTATCGGCCAGCAGATGCATGAAGCACCGGAGGTGTTGCACGTGGGCCAGCGCGGCATGGGCATGAAGCTCAAGCCAGGCATGGTTTTCACCATCGAACCGATGATCAACCAAGGTGGGCGCGGCACGCGCGAACTGAAAGATGGCTGGACGGTGGTTACCCGCGACCACAGCTTGTCGGCGCAGTGGGAGCACACGGTGGCGGTGACGGACGACGGTTTCGAAGTGCTGACGTTGCGTGAAGAAGAACGCTGGGGCTGAAACTGAAGCGCTCTGCGGGCTCTTGAAGCATACAGGCACAAAAAAAGCGACCCTAGGGTCGCTTTCTTTGTAACTTCCGGGTGTTCAGTGGGCCCTGGAAGTTGAATATGGCGCAGCGGACGGGACTCGAACCCGCGACCCCCGGCGTGACAGGCCGGTATTCTAACCGACTGAACTACCGCTGCGCTATACATCGAGTGGTGGGTGATGACGGGATCGAACCGCCGACCCTCTGCTTGTAAGGCAGATGCTCTCCCGGCTGAGCTAATCACCCATGTCTCTCGGTGTGGCGCGCATTCTACGGGCGACTTTTCGCTCTGGCAAGCCCTTATCGAAGTTTTTGCGCATTTAAATCAGGCACAGAATTTCAGGCAAAAAAAAAAGCGACCCTAAGGTCGCTTTCTTTGTAACTTCCGGGTGTTCAGTGGGCCCTGGAAGTTGAATATGGCGCAGCGGACGGGACTCGAACCCGCGACCCCCGGCGTGACAGGCCGGTATTCTAACCGACTGAACTACCGCTGCGCTATACATCGAGTGGTGGGTGATGACGGGATCGAACCGCCGACCCTCTGCTTGTAAGGCAGATGCTCTCCCGGCTGAGCTAATCACCCATGTCTCTCGGTGTGGCGCGCATTCTACGTACGCCCCTGCACCCTGGCAAGCACTTTTTAAACTTTCTTCAAAAAAAACCTCAGGCCTTTCAAAGACCTAGCGTTGCCAGGCGTTTTCTTGCGCCATTAACCACTGCTGGCCCTCTGACAGGGTTGGCCTGGGAGCACTGCTCGGAGAATAATGCCCGCCTTATGCATTAATGAGAGATTGCCCCGCATGTGGTTCAAGAACCTGCTGACCTACCGCCTGACCCAGGAAGTACCGTTCGAGCCTGAAGCGCTGGAGGCCGCCCTGGCCAGCAAGCCGGCCCGCGCCTGTGCCAGCCAGGAGCTGTCCACCTATGGTTTCATCGCACCGTTCGGCAAAGGCGAAGACGCGCCCTTGGTGCATGTCAGCGGCGAGTACCTGCTGATTGCCGCACGCAAGGAAGAACGCATCCTGCCAAGCAGCGTGGTCAATGACGCCGTGAAGGAAAAGGTCGAAGAGATCGAGACCGAGCAGATGCGCAAGGTCTACAAGAAGGAACGCGACCAGATCAAGGATGAGATCATCCAGGCCTTCCTGCCGCGCGCGTTCATCCGCCGCTCGATGATCTTCGCTGCCATTGCTCCGCGTCAGGGTGTGATCCTGGTCAACTCGGCCAGCGCCAAGCGTGCCGAAGACCTGCTGTCGACCCTGCGTGAAGTGATGGGCTCGCTGCCAGTGCGCCCAGCCACGGTAAAAATCGCACCGGTTGCTACCATGACCGACTGGGTCAAGTCGCAACAGGCTGCTGAAGGCTTCTACGTGCTGGACGAGTGCGAACTGCGCGACACCGCCGAAGACGGTGGCATCGTGCGCTGCAAACGCCAGGACCTGACCGGCGAAGAAATCCAGCTGCACCTGAGCACCGGCAAGGTGGTTACCCAACTGGCCCTGGCCTGGCAGGACAAGCTGTCGTTCATCCTCGACGACAAGATGGTCATCAAGCGCCTGAAGTTCGAAGAGCTGCTGCAGGAGCAGGCCGAACAGGACGGTGGCGATGAGGCGGCCCAGCAGTTCGACGCCAGCTTCCAGCTGATGATGATGACCTTTGCCGAATTCTTGCCGGTACTGTTCGAGGCCCTGGGTGGCGAGGAGATTCCGCAGGGGGTCTGAAAGCAGTAGCGAAAGGCAAGTGGCAAGTGGCAAGTGGCAAGTGGCAAGTGGCAAGTGGCAAGTGGCAAGTGGCAAGTGAAAGTACTACGGTGCCGCATCGAACACGGCACCCCTGCTTTGGATTTTTCTTGCAGCTTGCAGCTTGCGTCTCGCGTCTTGCCCTGAAACCTGCAGGTGTGCACTATAGTGCTCACTGTGAGGACGACCTCACGACGCACCGCGTGATCATTACGGGGACGGCCCCATCATTCACCACGATGGAGAAGCACCATGTCCTGGATCATCCTGTTCTTCGCCGGCCTGTTCGAGGTCGGCTGGGCCGTAGGCCTCAAATACACCGACGGCTTCAGCAAGCCACTGCCCACCGTACTCACCGTCGCCGCCATGGCTATCAGCCTCGGCCTTCTGGGCCTGGCCATGAAGGAGTTGCCGCTGGGCACTGCCTACGCCATCTGGACCGGGGTGGGTGCCGTGGGCACGGTAATCGCCGGCATTATCCTGTTCGGCGAATCCATGGCCCTGGTACGCCTGGTTAGCGTGGCGCTGATCATCACCGGCCTGGTCGGCCTGAAGGTCAGCGCCAGCTGATCCTCTCCCCTAGCGCAGGTTGCCGCGCAAGCGGCTGACCTGCTCTCGCAAGGCTTCTGGCTGCGCCGCCTCCACCGGGATGGCGGCACCGGCCACGATGGTCACCCGCGACCACAACCGCTTGAAGAAGCCTTTGCGTGGGTCGCGGCTGAAGAAACTGCCCCACAAGCCCTGCAAGGCCAGCGGAATCACCGGCACCGGGGTTTCTTCGAGGATGCGCTTGACGCCCCCCTTGAACACATCGATTTCACCATCACCGGTCAGTTTGCCCTCCGGGAAGATGCACACCAGTTCGCCGTCGGCCAGGTACGCGGCAATGCGCGCGAAGGCCCGCTCGTACGTGGCCTGGTCTTCATTGCGCCCGGCAATCGGGATGGCCCCTGCGGTACGGAAAACAAAGTTGAGCACCGGCAGGTTGTAGATCTTGTAGTACATGACAAAGCGGATCGGCCGGCGGATCGCCCCACCCAACAGCAGCGCGTCGACGAACGAGACATGGTTGCACACCAGCAACGCCGCACCCTGGTCGGGAATGCGCTGCAGGTCACGGTGCTGCACGCGGTACATCGAATGGCTGAGCAGCCAGATCAAGAAGCGCATGGTGAACTCGGGCACGATCCTGAAAATGTAGGCGTTGACCGCGATATTGAGCAGCGACACCACCAGGAACAGCTGGGGGATGCTCAGCTTGGCCAGGCCCAGCAGGAGGATGGTGAGCAGTGCCGACACCACCATGAACAGGGCATTTAGGATGTTGTTGGCCGCGATTACCCGGGCGCGCTGGTCTTCGCCGGTGCGGGCCTGGATCAAGGCATACAGCGGCACGATATAGAAGCCGCCGAACACCCCCAGGCCAATGATCGACAGCAGGATCCACCAGGCCTGGCTCATGCCCAGCAGCGCCAGCCAGTCATGCGGCGCAGCGGCCGCTGGCACATCGCCAGAGTGCCACCACCACAGCAGCCCGAACAAGGTCAGGCCGAACGAGCCGAATGGCACCAGGCCGATTTCCACCTTGCGCCCGCTGAGCCGTTCGCACAGCAGCGAGCCCAGCGCGATGCCCACCGAGAACAGCGTCAGCACCAGCGTTACCACGGTGCCGTCACCGTGCAGCCAGTCCTTGGCGTAGGCCGGAATCTGCGTAAGGTAGATGGCACCGACAAACCAGAACCACGAGTTGCCGACGATCGAGCGCGACACTGCCGGCGGCTGGCCCAGGCCCATGCGCAGGATCACCCACGATTGCTTGAAGATATTCCAGTCCAGCGGCATGTTCGGCGAGGCCGCGGCTGCCCGCGGGATCCAGCGGCTGGCCAGGTAGCCCAGCACCGCAGTGCCGACCACCCCCCCGGCCACCACGGTGGCGTAGCTGTCGGCCGACATCATCACCCCGGCGCCGATGGTGCCAGCCAGGATGGCAAGGAAGGTGCCGGTTTCGACCAGCCCGTTGCCACCGACCAGCTCTTCTTCACGCAGGGCCTGGGGCAGGATGGAATACTTCACCGGGCCGAACAGCGCCGAATGCGTGCCCATGCCGAACAGCGCCACCAGCATCAGCGCCAGGTGGTTGGTGATGAAGCCCAGGGCGCCGACCGCCATGATCGCGATCTCGGCCAGCTTGATGGCGCGGATCAGCGCGTCCTTGGCAAACTTTTCGCCAAACTGCCCACCTAACGCCGAAAACAGGAAAAACGGCAGAATGAACAGCAAGGCACACAGGTTGACCCAGATCGACCGGTCACCCTCGCCCAGGCTGAGCTTGAACAGGATCGCCAGGATCAGCGACTGCTTGAACAGGTTGTCGTTGAAGGCACCCAGCGACTGAGTGATGAAAAACGGCAGGAAGCGCCGCTTGCCGAGCAAGGTGAATTGCGAGGAATGACTCATCGTCCTTGGTCCTGATGGCTTTTCAATTGGAGGCGCGCCGGGCGCACCAGGCCACAAATCTGCATGGGAAATGCAGCGGCTGGCAAGCGCAGGGTCAGAACCCGCCACCCTCAGCGGGTCGATCGCGCCCGGCAGGCGCTCATTCGAAACCGAACAAAGCCCGCGCGGTATCCACCAGCAGGGCCTGGCGCAGCTGGGCCGAGCAACCCAAGGCCTCGAACTGCTGCACTGCAGTGGCAAAGCTGATCGTCGACTCATGCTGGGTATGCGGCCAATCACTGCCCCACATCAAGCGCTCGGCGCCGTAATGCGCTTCCAGCGCGCACAGTGCCGAGCGCGCGAAGGCCAGATTCTCGTCCGGCGCCCCCGCCAACCGGTAGATCCCCGACACCTTCACCCAAACCTTGCCCTGCCCGCCCAGGGTCAACAGTTCGGCGAACCCGGGCTGACCCAGCCCACGGCGGGCATCGGGGCGGCCGAAATGGTCGATGACGATGTTCAGGCCATAGGGCTGCAGCGCGCGGACCAGTGCCGGTATGTCCGCCACCTGCCGGTGCAGTTCCAGGTGCCAGCCTTGTTCGCCAATGCGTTCGAGCAGCGGTCGCCAGCGGCCACTGGCCAGGTCCGGCAGGGTCTGACCCATCAGGTTCAGGCGCACACCACGCACGCCTGACCGGGCCATGTCGGCAAGGGTGTGTGGCTCGACATCGGGCGCCAGCATCACCACCCCGCGCAGTTGCTGCGGCACAGCCTGCAGGGCGCTGAGCAGGTAGCGGTTGTCGGTGCCGAGGAAACTCGGCTGCACCAGCACGCCATGGCTGAAACCATGGGCCAGCAGCTGGCCCAGGTAGTCGCCCAGCGGCGCATCGTAATCAGGGGCATAGCGCCGCTCACTGGCCAGCGCCAGCCCACGGCTGAAAACGTGGGCGTGGCTGTCGATCGCGCTCAGGTGTAAAGGAGGTACGTCGGGCATGGCTCTCATACAGAAAAGTCAGGTTATTTGGCAACTGCCCCGGCGGTGTGCGGCGCCGTGGCATTTTCGAGGGTGCGCCCGCGGGTCTCCGGCAAGCACAAGGCGGCGATCACCGCCACGCCATAGGCGATGCCAGCGTCGATACCAATGGCGCTGCCCAAGGACATCGACTCGCTCATGTGGCCGACCAGGAACGGGAACACTGCCGACAGTACGCGGCCGAAGTTGTAGCAGAAGCCCACCCCGGCACCGCGCACCTCGGCCGGGTACAGTTCATTGAAAAACGCCCCCAGACTGGCCGGGATACCGGCGGCGAAAAAGCCCAGCGGGAAGCCTAGGAACAGCATCTGCGTGTTGGTCAGCGGGAAGAACACATAGGCTTGTACGGTCAGCACGCAGCACAGGGCGAACAGCAGAATATTCTTGCGCCGGCCGATGCGGTCGATCAGCAGGCCGCTGACCACGCAACCGCACCAGAACGCCAGGATGATCACCGCCAGGTAAGCACCGGAGTTCAGCACCGACAGGTTGCGCTCGGTTTTGAGGAAGGTCGGCAGCCAGGTCATCACCGCGTGGTACCCACCATGGGCGCCCAGGCCAAGCAGGCCGCCCAGCAAGGTCACGCGCAACAGCTGCGGGCGGAAGATGCCGGCCATGGAGTGCAGGAAGCTGGCAGGGATGGCATTGGCGTTGTGCAGGCGCTGGAAGCTGTCCGGCTCGGGCACGTTGCGGCGTACCCAAAGGATCAGCAACGACGGCAACAGGCCGACGAAGAACATCACCCGCCAGGCAAATTCCTGCGGCACCAGCGAGTAGATCAGCATGAACAGTGCCACGGCCAGGCCCCAGCCCACGGCCCAGGCGCTCTGCACCGTGCCCATGACCTTGCCGCGGTATTTCGGGTTGATGGTTTCGGCCATCAGCACGGCGCCGGCAGCCCACTCGCCGCCGATACCGAAGCCTTGCATGGCCTTGACCAACAGCAAGGGGTAAAAACCGGTGACGAACGCCGAGAGGAAGGTGAAGCACGAGAACCAGAGGATCATCCACTGCAGGGTCCGCACGCGGCCGTAGCGGTCGGACAAGGTGCCACCCAGCCAGCCGCCGATGGCCGAAGTCACCAGGGTCAGGCCACTGATCAGGCCGGCATCGCCTTTGCTCAGGGAGAACGCGGCGATCAGCGCCGGGATGGCCAGGCCGAACATCTGCACTTCCAGCGCATCGAGCGACCAGCCGCCGAAACAGGCCCAGAATGTCTTGCGTTCCCGCGAGGTGATCTGGCGATACCAACTGAACATGATTGTTATCCTTCTAGTGTGTGCCTGTGACCGCCAGGCAAGCGAAGCCACCGCGCCGCGTGTGCACGGCGCAGAGGGAAACGGGGTGCAGCCGCCGGCTTAGCGAATGTCGATGCGGTAGCGGAAGTGCTGCGCATGGCCGCGTGAGCGGCGCCATTCCAGGGGCTTGCCGGCGTAGTCACGGGCCAGGCGCTCGATCACCACCACCGGGCTGCCGGCCGGCAGTTGCAGCAAGCGGCCATGCGCCGCGTCAACCGCTTCGGCGGTGAGGGTTTCTTCGGCGTAGGCGACCACCTGGCCGCACAATGCTTCGTAGAGGGGGTACAGCAGCGGCCCCTCGCTGTTCAGGTCGACCTCCAGCAACGGCTTGAACGTCTGGCGCGGCAACCAGATTTCTTCGGCCAGTACCGGCTGGGCGCCGAGCAGACGCGTACGGACAATTCGGATCACCTCGCTGTGAACCGCCAGGCCCAGTGCTTCGGCGACCGCCGAAGGCGCGGTCATCGGCTCGATGGCAAGAATGCGGCTTTCAGGCACCGCGCGCTGGCCATTGGCGGCTTCGAAGCGGAAGAACCGGAACAGCGAAGACTGGAATTGCGGGCGGCGCACGAAGGTACCGCGCCCCTGCTGACGCTCCAGCACGCCTTCAGCCACCAGTACGTCCACGGCTTTGCGCACGGTGCCGACTGACATGTCGAACTCGGTGGCCAAGGCAGCCTCAGTCGGGATCGCTTCGCCTGGGCGCCAGCGGTTGTTGGCAATCTGCTCAAGCAAGTGGTCGCGCAGTTGTTGGTAACGGGGCAGTCGAGCATCACCGGACAGTGGGTGCATGGGTCTCGCTCTCTTGTTGTTATATAAACATATATATGAATTCTGGAGGCAGTATTCCCCGCGTATGCCGGGCTGTCAATCCTCCGCCTGTCGCGGTTCTGAGGCGTCAGCTGCCTTGCTGGCGACAGGGCCGGTACCGGTCAGCGAAGCCGGGCCCTGCGACCACGCGCCACTGCGACCATCGTCGGCGCTGACGAAGCGCCACCAGCGTGCCAGACTGGTAGATCGGGACCGCGTTATCTTATTGCTTCGGAGTTTTCATGTCGTTGTCCAGCGGGCTGATCGCCGTGGTCGCCCTGGCCTATATGGCCATCATGTTCGCCATCGCCTTCTATGGCGACCGCCGCAGCACGCCGTTGCCGCCCAAGCTGCGCGCCTGGGTGTACAGCCTGTCGCTGGCCGTGTACTGCACCAGCTGGACCTTCTTCGGCGCCGTTGGCCAGGCCGCCGAACAACTGTGGGCGTTCTTGCCGATCTACCTGGGCCCGGTACTGCTGCTGATTTTTGCGCCTTGGGTGTTGCAGAAGATGGTGCTGATCAGCAAGCAGCAGAACATCACCTCGATCGCCGACTTTATCGCCGCACGCTATGGCAAGTCGCAGACCCTGGCGGTGGTGGTGGCGCTGATCTGCCTGGTTGGCGTGCTGCCCTACATCGCCCTGCAGCTCAAGGGCATCGTGCTGGGCGTGAACTTGCTGATCGGCGCCAGTGCCGACGCCACCGGCACACGCGTCCAGGACACCGCGCTGGTGGTGTCGCTGGTATTGGCGCTGTTCGCCATCGTGTTTGGCACGCGCAGCCTGGACGTGACCGAACACCACCGTGGCATGGTCCTGGCCATTGCCTTCGAATCGCTGATCAAGCTGCTGGCCTTCCTGGCTGTGGGCATCTTCGTGGTGTTCAACCTGTATGACGGCTTCGGCGACCTGTTCAGCCAGGCACGCCAGTCGATTCAGTTGCAGGATTACTGGCAGGAGACCATCAATTGGCCCTCCATGGTGGTGCAGACCGCCGTGGCGATGATGGCGATCATCTGCCTGCCGCGGCAGTTCCACGTTACCGTGGTGGAGAACATCGAACCACAAGACCTGCGCCTGGCCCGCTGGGTGTTCCCCCTGTACCTGGGGCTGGCTGCCCTGTTCGTGGTGCCGATTGCCCTGGCCGGGCAAATGCTGCTGCCAGGGGCCGTGATTTCCGACTCGTTCGTGATCAGCCTGCCGCTGGCCGAGGCCCACCCGAGCCTGGCGCTGCTGGCGTTCATCGGCGGCGCCTCGGCAGCCACCGGCATGGTCATCGTCGAGGCCGTGGCACTGTCGACCATGGTCTCCAACGACATGCTGCTGCCCTGGCTGCTACGCCGCAACAATGCCGAACGGCCGTTCGAAGCCTTCCGTCACTGGATGCTCTCGGTGCGCCGGGTGACCATCGTGGTGATCCTGCTGCTGGCCTATGTCAGCTATCGCCTGCTGGGCTCGACCGCCAGCCTGGCAACCATCGGCCAGATCGCGTTCGCCGCCGTGACCCAATTGACCCCGGCCATGCT
Source organism: Pseudomonas sp. TJI-51 (assembly GCF_000190455.2). Taxonomy (NCBI): domain Bacteria; kingdom Pseudomonadati; phylum Pseudomonadota; class Gammaproteobacteria; order Pseudomonadales; family Pseudomonadaceae; genus Pseudomonas; species Pseudomonas sp. TJI-51. The sequence goes on along the minus strand of NZ_AEWE02000026.1, from coordinate 9,051 downwards.
CGGCGCACTGTACTGGAAGCAGGCTAACCGCCGCGGTGTGTTTGCCGGCCTGGCTGCCGGTATCTTCCTGTGGTTCTACACCTTGGTGTTGCCGATTGCCGCGCACAGTGTGGGCTGGCCCCTGCAGGTGTTCCCAGGGCTGGCTTGGCTGCACGGCAACCCGCTGAACCTGCCAATCAGCCCCCTGACCCAAGGCGTGGTGTTGTCGCTGGCGGGCAACTTCACCCTGTTCGCCTGGGTGTCGCTGCTGTCGCGCACGCGGGTGTCCGAACATTGGCAGGCTGGCCGCTTCATTGGCCAGCAGACCAGCGCCCGGCCCAGCAGCAAGCCGCTGCTGGCGGTACAGATCGACGACCTGCTGACCCTGGCATCGCGCTTTGTTGGCGAAGAGCGCGCCCGGCAGAGCTTCATCCGCTTTGCCTACCGCCAGGGCAAGGGCTTCAACCCCAACCAGAACGCGGACGGCGACTGGATCGAACACACCGAACGGCTGCTGGCCGGCGTGCTGGGCACCTCGTCGACCCGCGCGGTGGTCAAGGCGGCCATCGAAGGCCGCGACATGCAGCTGGAAGACGTGGTACGCATCGCCGATGAAGCCAGCGAAGTCCTGCAGTTCAACCGCGCCCTGCTGCAGGGCGCCATCGAAAACATCAACCAAGGCATCAGCGTGGTCGACCAGAACCTGCACCTGGTGGCCTGGAACCGCCGTTACCTGGAGCTGTTCAACTACCCGGAGGGGCTGATCAGTGTCGGCCGGCCGATTGCCGACATCATCCGTTACAACGCCGAGCGCGGGTTGTGCGGCCCCGGCGAAGCACAGGTGCACGTGGCGCGCCGCCTGCACTGGATGCGCCAGGGCCGTGCGCACTCCTCCGAGCGGTTGTTCCCCAATGGCCGGGTAATCGAGTTGATCGGCAACCCGATGCCCGGGGGCGGGTTCGTCATGAGTTTCACCGACATCACGCCATTCCGCGAGGCCGAACAGGCACTGCGCGATGCCAACGAAGGCCTGGAGCAACGGGTGGCCGAGCGCACCCATGAACTGTCGCAACTGAACCAGGCATTGTCCGAAGCCAAGAGCCAGGCCGAAGCGGTCAGCAAGTCCAAGACCCGCTTCCTGGCTGCAGTCAGCCATGACCTGATGCAACCGTTGAACGCTGCGCGGCTGTTTTCCGCCGCCTTGTCGCAGCAGGCCGAAGGCATGAATGAAGAAGCCCGGCAATTGGTGCAGCACATGGACAGCTCGCTGCGCTCGGCAGAGGAGCTAATCAGCGACCTGCTGGACATCTCGCGCCTGGAAAACGGCAAGATCACGCCAGACGCCAAGCCCTTCGCCCTTACCGAACTGTTCGACACCCTCGGCGCCGAGTTCAAGCTGCTGGCTGCCGAGAAGGGCCTGGAATTCCGCCTGCGCGGCAGCCGCCTGCGGGTGGACAGTGACATGAAACTGCTGCGCCGGGTGCTGCAGAACTTTCTTACCAACGCCCTGCGCTATGGCAAAAGCCCGATTCTGCTGGGGGCTCGGCGCCAGGGCGGGCGGCTGTGGCTGGAAGTCTGGGACCGCGGCCCAGGCATCGCCGACGACAAGCTGCAGGTGATCTTCCAGGAGTTCAAGCGCCTGGACAGCCACCAGACCCGTGCCGAAAAGGGCCTGGGCCTGGGCCTGGCGATCGCCGACGGCCTGTGCCGGGTGCTCGGCCACCCACTGGAAGTGCGTTCATGGCCAGGCAAAGGGACGGTGTTTCGGGTCAGTGTGCCCATCGCCCGCCAGGCCGCGCCGGCACAGCCCGCCCCGCTGGAACAGGCGAGCCAGCCGCTGGCAGGCTTGCAGGTACTGTGCGTAGACAATGAAGACAGCATTCTGATCGGCATGAACAGCCTGCTCAGCCGTTGGGGTTGCCAGGTGTCTACTGCGCGTAACCAGGCCGAATGCGCCGCCTTGCTGGACCACGGCCTGCGCCCGCACCTGGCGCTGGTGGACTACCACCTGGACGACGGCGAGACCGGCACCGGGCTGATGGGCTGGCTACGTGCGCGGTTGGGTGAACCCGTACCGGGTGTGGTGATCAGTGCCGACGGCAGCAAGGAAACCATTGCCCTGGTGCATGCGTCCGGCCTCGACTACCTGGCCAAGCCGGTCAAGCCTGCGGCCCTGCGCGCCATGCTCAATCGCCATCTGAGCCTGGTTCAGTAAGCGCTTGATCGGCCACCGCCGCGTCGGCCAGCGCCCGTTCCAGCAGGTCGGGCGGCAGGCTTTTGCTGGCGCGGGCGCCGAGCAACTTCAATTGCTCGCTGCGGCTTACCAGGTTACCGCGCCCCTCGCACAACTTGTTGCGCGCCGCAGCATAGGCTTTGTCCACCTGTTGCAGGCGACTGCCCAGCTCGTCCAGGTCCTGGATGAACAGGACGAACTTGTCGTATAGCCAGCCAGCCCGCTCGGCGATCTCCCGGGCATTCTGGCCTTGGCGCTCCTGCTTCCAGAGGCTGTCGATCACCCGCAACGTCGCCAGCAAGGTCGTGGGGCTGACGATCACGATCTGCCGGTCGAAGGCTTCCTGGAACAGGTTAGGCTCCGCCTGCAGGGCCGCCGAGAAGGCCGCCTCGATGGGCACGAACAGCAACACGAAGTCGAGGCTGTGCAGGCCTTCGAGGCGGTTGTAATCCTTGCTCGACAAGCCTTTGACATGGCTGCGCAGCGATTGCACATGCTGCTTGAGCGCGGCCTCGTCATTTGTGGAAACGAACTGCTGGTAGGCCGTGAGGCTGACCTTGGCGTCCACCACCACCTGCTTGTCGCCCGGCAGCATGATCAGCACATCGGGCTGGAAGCGCTCGCCATCGGCGCTCTTCAGGCTGACCTGGGTCTGGTACTCGCGGCCCTTCTCCAGGCCGGCATGCTCCAGGACCCGCTCGAGAATCAACTCGCCCCAGTTGCCCTGGGTTTTCTGCCCCTTCAGTGCCTGGGTCAGGTTGGTAGCTTCGTCGGACAGGCGCAGGTTGAGCTGTTGCAGGCGCTCCAGCTCCTTGCCCAGCGAGAAGCGCTCCCGGGCTTCCTGCTGGTAGCTCTCCTCGACGCGTTTTTCGAACGACTGGATGCGTTCCTTGAGGGGGTCGAGCAACTGGCCAAGGTGCTGCTGGCTGGTCTGGGCAAAGCGCTGCTCACGCTCGTCGAAGATCTTGGTGGCCATTTCGGCGAACTGGGCACGCAGGGTGTCACGGGCTTCTTGCAGGTCTTCGAGGCGTTGCTGGTGGCTTTCCTGCTGTTCGCGCAGTTCAGCCTCCAGGCGTGCGCTCTGCGCCTCCAGGCGGCGCAGTTCGGCTTCGCGGTTGGCGCGTTCGAGGTGCCAGGCATGGGCGGCGTCGCGGGCGTTGTCGCGGTCGATCTGCAGCAACTCCAGCTCACGGCCCTGGGCGGCCAGCTGGCTCTGCTTGAGGGTATTGGCTTCGCTGAGGTCGCTGATTTCGTCGCGGCTGGCATCCAGCTGCGCTTGCAGCCCGGCCTGGGCCAACTGGGCGGCGTTGAGGCGCTCCTCCAGCAATGCCTGCTCGCCCTGCCGTGCCCCCTGACGGCGCTGGAGCTGCATGATCCACCCCAGGCAGGGCAAAGCCCCTGCCACCACGCCGAGCAGAATGCTGGCCAGATCCACTGTCATGCTTACCCCGAACGCGCTGTGCAAATTGGCTGCAGCTTATCAGCCTTCAACCCGCAAACCACTGCCCCAGCAGCCGCTGCGCTTCCTGCGAACCTTGCCCCGCCGCAAGCTCCAGCCAGTAACGCGCCTGCGCCGGCGCGTTGTGCTGGCACAACCGCGCGTATTCCAGCTGCGCCCGCCGGTCCCCGGCCCGCGCTGCCTGGCGCAGTAACTCATGGCCAATGCGCCGGTCACGGGCATTGCCGCAATCCCGGCACAGCATTTGCCCAAGCCGGCTTTGCGCCACCACCACACCCTGGCGGGCCGGCTGCTTCAGCAGGCGGCCCGCCAGATGCTTGACCTGGGGCTTGTCACCGAGGCGCGGGCTATCGAGCAGCCACAAGGCCACTTTCAAGCTGAACCGCTTGGCGTCAGGGGGTGGTGTAGGGGCGGCGGAGTTGGCGAGGTGTTTACTGCGGAACTTCATGGCAACACGTCAGGCAATGCGAAAGGCGCGCCACTGTACGCTTTTTTTTTCGCCATGGCCTGTCGAATCCGGAACAATGAAAAAAATTTTAAATGATCTTTTCTTGACGTTCGCCGGCCAATGGCTGGGCTAGTCATCCAGGCTTAGCGATTGTCGGACAGCTTGGCGCGGAGCTGATACGCCCGTGCTAGAGCAAGTGCCGGGGACAATCCACAGTTCCTGTGGATAACTCGGTGGACAACCCTATGACACACCCCGCAAACCCCCGTAAACTGTGGGCTTCAGTCAAACTGACGATTTTTTCACCAGCTGAAAATAGTGTTTTTTTTCATTGACTTAACCACGCAGTCAAGGCATTGGCGAAGTCGGCAGGGGTTGTTGCGGTGCTATTACAAGCCCTGCACCGAATGTGAACAAATGCACCGTGAGCCCTCATTTGAATGCACGCAATGGGCACATCCGTGGCGATACGGGCCATTTGCACCCTCTTCCCAGCCTGGCAAATTCAGGCCATACTGCTCGGCTACCCAATACTGATGCAGTGCTTGCCAAGCGCACTCATTCACTGTACAGTCCGCCTCGTTAGTACCAAGCTGAAAGTCAATTCTGGCCCAATGTCCTTGCAGTCGCCCACCTCCCAAGTGCGGCCCTGCTGAAACCAGGACGGCCCATTCGATGATTCACTCGCCAGCCAAAGGCTGGTCAGGCACGAATCACCCGACAGATTGATCAGGATCCCATCCCGATGGCCGCGAACCTTGGCCTCGGCGTGCTGCCTGCCTTCTGAAGTACCTACCAGTCAGCCCAAGCGCCCACATTTGATTGCGCCCCCTCTGGCTGCCCTGTTCCAGTCAGGTTCGCTCGTCCCTTAATAATGGCGTCACTGGAACGTTTCTATCATGCACGGATCATACTCCCCGTGTTTAAAGCAGGAACATCCAACAATATGCAAACCCATCATCAGATTCAGGCTGCCATTGGCACCCTTTCCCAGGCCTTCTCGCCGTTGAAGTGCCTTATCGTTGCCCCACGCAAAGGCAGCTTCAGCTTTACCCTGGTAGACGAACACGGCGTCGCCTGCCACACCGAGCGCCTGTACCCTGAACAGTACAGCCGCAATGAACCCTTGCAGGCAGTCATTGCAAGGACTCGCCAGTCGCTCACCGCGTGAGCGGGGAATACTGCAGTATTCATGCGCTGAATCATGCCATCGTCTACCTGCCTGAACGTTCACGGCTTAATTGCCTTAGGGCATATACCCCGCAACGTCAGGCAGCAATCGATTTAAAAACAGCTCTTTACACCACGATTATCACACTACACTTCAACTCGAGCGGTACTTGCCGCTTCCGGCGGGCCTGACTCCTTCACCAGCTGCCAAGCTCCAGCGCCCGTCCGGCCCTTTACTGTTCGAGGGCATCATGGGTATTGCGGCGAATGAATTGTGTCAGTATGTGATACGGCCCACCCTGGTTTACCTGAACCGTCACTGCGCCAGCGCTGAAGCCTTGTTACTGGGCATTGCCGCCAGCCAGTCGGCACTCGGGGCTGCCTTGCACGACCGACGCGGGCACGGCCTCTACCGCATTGGCGAACACCGCCACCAAGCGCTGTGGGATAACTACCTGGCCCGTGATCCCGACCTGGCCAGCCTGGTCCGGGGCCTGGCAAGCCAGCATGCCTTCCTGGGCGGCCCGCACCTCGAGCTTACGGTCAACCTGCGATACTCCACGGCCATTGCCTGGATGCTCGTCGAAGAGCACGCCATGCCCTTGCCCGCCGCTGACGATTTACTGGCACTGGCGCGCATATGGCGTCAGATTTTCTCCCCCCAAGGCCGCTTGCGCGACTTCACTCATGCTTGGCACACCTGCGTGGATCAAAGATTGCCCCAGGCATCTTGAGAAGCGCCCTACATCAAAGCCGGAAAAAAGGGAATTTTGGTCGGATTGTCCTACAAAACCGCTCTAACTCCTGCGATTCAGGCTATAGCGCGGCGCGTCATTTGTTGGTAGCTTTTCGCCCCGGAGATCCCAAGGAGTTTTCTAATAATGAAAAAAGTAATGCTCAAAACCTCCCTCGGCGTAGCCGTTGCTCTTGCATCCAGCCAATTGCTCGCCAGCGGCTTTGCATTGAACGAACAGAGCATCAGCAGCATGGGGACAGGTTTCGCGGGACGTTCTTCTTCTGCCGAAGATGCCAGCACCGTGTTTGGCAACCCGGCCGGCATGTCCCGCCTCAAACGTGAACAGGTCACCGTGGGCGGCGCAGCCGTCATCGCCAAAACCGACATTTCCGGGCCAGGCAGCAACCTCGGGGGGGAAACCGATGGTGACATGGTGCCGGTCGTTGGCGTGCCCATGGGCTACTACGTCAAACCTATCGACGACCACTGGAGCGTCGGCTTCGGTGTCTATGTGCCGTTCGGCCTGGTAACCGACTACGGCAGCGATGATGCTGCGCGCTACTGGGGCAAAAAGAGCCACGTTGAGGTCGTCACCTTCCAGCCTACCGTCAGCTACGCCTTCAACGACAAGGTCTCGATCGGTTTTGGTCCAACCATCAACCGCATCAAGGGTGAACTGGGCTCCAGCCTGATCAACCCGTTAACCCCGGGCCGCAACGATGGTGAAGTGAAAATCAAGGGTGACGATACTGCCGTTGGTTACAACATCGGCCTTATGGTGCAGGCCACCGACCGCACCCGCGTCGGCCTGACCTACCACTCGATGGTCGACTACAAGCTGGAAGGCAAGACCCGCGTCAGCACCCCGCTGATCGGGCCGTTCAACGGCAACAAGTTCGATGCCAGCCTGAAGATCAAGACGCCGGAATCGGTCGACCTTTCGGTTACCCACGAACTCGATGACCAGTGGACCCTGTACGCGGGCAGCACCTGGACGCGCTGGAGCCGCCTGGAAAACATCACCGTGCAGAACGATGTGCCTGCGCCACTGGCAGGTTCGGCATTCCAGACCATCACCGAAGAGCAGAACTGGCACGACACCTGGGCACACGCCATTGGTGCATCGTACAAGGTCAACAAGGAGTGGGTACTGCGTACCGGCTTTACCGTTGACCAGTCGCCAACCAACAACCACGACCGTTCGCCGCGCATCCCGACAGGTGATCGCAAGGTGTTCAGCCTGGGCGCAGGCTGGAGCCCGAATGACGACATGACCGTTGACGTGGCGTATTCCTACCTTTGGGAAGAAGACACCAAGGTCAACCAGGTCAGCGCAACCAAGGGCAGCTACCAAGCCAAGTACGAGAACAGCGCGCACGGTGTCGGTGCGTCGCTTACCTATCGTTTCTGACGGTACGCGCTACCTGAAAAAAAACGCCCTCGCGGTTAATGCCTGTCAGTTAAGCGTTACTGGGGCTGCTTTGCAGCCCTTCGCGGGCACGCCCGCTCCCACACGTTTGGCGCTGAACTCAAGAAAGCGCGATTCCCTGTGGGAGCGGGCGTGACCGCGAAGGGTCGCAAAGCGGCCCCAAATTACTTAACTGACAGGCATTACCCTCGTAGCGGTTTTTTCACGTCTGGACCTGCCAGGTGTCAGCCAGGTGTTCACGCAGGTACGCCGTGAACACGCGCACAGCAGGCGTCATGGCAAAGCGGTCCGCCAGGCACAGGTAGATGTCCATCGGCTCGGTCTGGGCGTATGCCTGGCCGTTGTCGCTGTATTCAAACAACGGCACCAGCGCACCTGAAGCCAGATGTGGCCGCACGATGAATTCGGCCAGGCGGGTAATACCACCATCGTGCACGGCCATGTGGGTCAGCGCATCGATGTCGTCGCTGATGAGCACGTTGCCGAACACCGGCTCGAAGCGCAGCCCGTCACGCATGAACCCCCAACGTAGCAGGCGGCCGTCCACCGGGTAGCGGAACACCAGGCACCGGTGATCGCGCAGGGCCTCAGGCGTGCTCGGTAGGCCGGCGCTTTGCAAGTAGCCGGGTGAGGCGCAGCAAATGAACGGGATACGGGCGATGTGCCGGGCCAGCAGCTGCTCTTCCAACTGCGGGGTGATGCGCAGGCTCACATCGACATCTTCACGGGCATGGTTGACGCGGCGATCGGTCGTTACCAATTCTATCGAAAGCATTGGGTAGCGGGCGCTGAAGGCGGGTATCAGGGGAGCCACTACATGGCGACCGAACGCCGAGGTCGAAGCAATGCACAGTCGGCCTTGGGGTTCACTGTCTGGGGTGGTGATGGCCTGCTCGGCTTCGGCAAGATCACGTTCGATATGACTGACACGTTGGTAGTACTGGTTGCCTGCGCGGGTGTCAGGGACATGCTACGGGTTGTGCGAGTAAGCAGGCGCACCTGCAGGTGGCTTTCCAGGCGGGCGAGGTTCTGGCTGACCGCTGCCGGGGTGAGGCCGAGGTTACGGGCGCCAGCGGCAATGCTGCCGGCTTCGACCACTTTGATGAAGCAACGGATGGCGTTGAGTAGGTCCATGCAGTGGCCCTTGATTCGTAAGCATCTCTTTATAAAGAACTCAGTATTACTGGTCTACTGCTGCCATTGCGAGGGTTGCTAGCCTGCGGCCTCACTTAACTTCAAGGAGTACGCATGAACGATCTGTCCCCCACCCGCCGCCGCCGCAAATTGCACCCCGTTGCCACGCCCTATGTTTTCGCGTTCTACATGTCTTCGATCATGGCGTTATTGATGAGCTTTGTTATTACAGCAGCGAACGCTGGCGTTACCCCCGACTACCTGAGCAATGTATTGAAGGCCTATCAGTTGGCGATGCCGGTGGCGTTTGTCTGTGTATTGATGGTGAGGCCGGTGGTTGTACGGCTGGTGGCGATCACGGTGCATGCAAAGTGAGGTCGTCTACCGCTGGCACAGGTGGCGCTGGCCCACCTCTTCACCCCCGCACGGCTGTTGATCTGGCTTTGATCTTGATCTTGATCTT